>CAYSPK010000001.1:0-5703 GCA_964432905.1 uncultured Candidatus Saccharibacteria bacterium
ATGACACCTCTCAGGAGATATACTCTTGCTATCTTTCTTGTTGCATTCCTGGGTGGCGTGCCCTCGCTCGCCCACGCCGCGACCCGCACCTGGGACGGTGGTGGCGCTGACAACAACTGGTCTACCTGCGCCAATTGGTCACTCGACACCTGCCCCACCTCGGCAGACGATGTGGTGTTTGACACCACTTCAACCAAAGCATCGACAGTTGATGCGTCATTCACAGGCACCGTCAACAGCGTTGCAATAAATAGCGGTTACACTGGCACGCTCACCATGCAACGTACTCTCACCACTAATGGTTCGTTTAGCCAGGCCGCGGGTACTTTTTTGCAGCAAACGTACAACCTTGCCATAGGGACTAGCTACACTATGTCCAATGGGACTGTGTATGCGGGTGTTAGCACTACGACACTCAGTGGCGGTAATCTAACTTTTTCGGGAGGTACGTTTAACGCCTCAAGTACCCACGCAACCTCTTTTACCTCAAGTAGTTCACAGTCAATGTCATGCACCGGCACCCTTGCGGGCACGGTCAATTTGGCCATGACTGGCTACGGCGACAGACCATTTACTTTGGGCGCTGGTTGTACTATCACCACTGTGGCAACGACTAACATGCCCGACAGTGTTGTCGTCAACGGCACCATTAATCTAGGCGCCTCAGTCTCCGTCGGTTCTTTCACAGTCAATAGTGGTGGCACAGTTACTCTGGCGGGAAGCTCTATGACTATTAGTGGTGGTAGTGTCGCCAACACAGGCCTCTCCATCGCCTCGGGAGGAACTTTTGATACAACAGGAAAAACTATTAACTTTACCTCGGACACTGCTCAGTCTGTCTCATGCACGGGCACGCTTGCGGGCACGGTCAATTTGGCCATGGTTGGCTTCGGCGACAGACCGTTTACTGTTGGGGCTGGTTGTACCATTACTACCGCGGCAACGACTAACATGTCTGACAGTATTGTCGTCAACGGCACCATTAACCTAGGCACCTCAGTCTCCATCGGTTCTCTCACCATCAATAGCGGCGGCACAGTGACCTTGTCAGGTAGTTCCATGACTATTAGTGGCGGTAGCGTCGCCAACACAGGCCTTTCCATCGCCTCAGGAGGAACATTTGATACAACAGGAAAAACTATTAACTTCACCTCGAGCACAGCGCAGTTTGTTTCATGCACCGGCACCCTTGCGGGCGCGATGAACCTTGCGATGACTGGCGCCGCAGATCGGCCATTTACTGTTGGAGCTGGCTGCACGGTGACGACGGCAGCGACAACTAATATGGTCGATAATGTTGTAGTGAATGGCACCATCAATTTTGGTACCACAGTATCTATAGGAGCTTTGCTCATTAATAGTGGTGGAACGGTGACAATGTCAGGCAGCACCATGACTATTACGGTTAATGATTTCAACATGGCCTCTGGTGGTACTTTTAATGCAACAGGAAAGACCGTCAGCCTTACCTCGAGCACGGCGCAGTCCTTTTATTGCACAGGCACGTTTACTGGAACGGTAAATATTGGCATGAACAGCTTTAGTGATAGGCCATTCACCCTTGGGGCTGGGTGTAGTATTGCGCTCTCTGCGAACGTAACCACCGTAAACCCGATTGTGGTGAATGGCTCTCTGGATTTAAACGGCAAAAACCTCTCTGCCACGAGCGTTACGCTTGGCTCAGTGGGCACGCTGCGCCTCCAAGGCACCGAGTCTGTCACCATGCCCACCAACCTCCCTGCCTCCTCCACCATCGAATACTACGGCTCAGGCAACTACTCATCCCTCAAACTCGGCACCACCACCTACCAGAACCTCTCCATCACCGGGAGCGGTACCTGGGCCACCTCCACCAACCTCACCATCAATGGGAGTTTTAATCAAACCGCAGGTACCTTCAACCACACCGGCACCCTCACATTCACCGGCACCACTGCCTCCACCTTTGCCACCACCAGCAGCGGCACCAACCTCAAACACGTCACCCTCAACAAAGCAGGCCAGTCACTCACGCTCGCCGGCTCTGGCCTCAACCTCACCGGCAACCTCACCATCACCGCAGGTACCTTAGACGCCTCCACCAACAAATGCTCCTCCTCTTCCTGCAACATCACGCTGCAAGGTAACTGGTCCAACAGTGGTACCTTCACCCCACGCACCGGCACGGTCTCACTTACCGGAGGTAGCCAATCACTCTCTGGCTCCACCACCTTCTACAACTTCACCAAAGCAACCACCACCACCGACACCCTTACCTTCCCAGCTTCTCAAACACAAACCATACAAAACACGCTCACCCTCACCGGAGCAGCAAGTAATCTCCTCTCGCTGCGCTCCTCCTCCTCGCCAACCCAGTGGAACATTGACCCCCAAGGTACCCGCACCCTGGCCTACCTCGACATCAAAGACGGTAACAACCTTAACTCCACCCCCATCCCCGCAAGTAGCTTCATCAACAGTGGGGGTAACACCGGCTTTACCTTCATCTCTCCCACAGCGGTCGTCACTCCTGTCACCATCACCTCCACCAACGCCTCCACCACACTCGCTAAAGTAGGGGACACCATCACCATCACCTTTACCTCTAACCAATCACTCCTCATGCCTCCAACGGGTACCATTGGTATACACACTGCCACCATCACAAACACAGCAAGCTCCACCTACACCGCTACCGCGACACTCTCGTCTGGAGACACCGAAGGCACCGTCACCTTCTCCCTCACGGTCGGGAACGTTGACGCCACCGCCACCACCACCGTCACCGCTATTACCACAGGTAACAACGTGGTCTTCGACAAAACCGCTCCTACCATCACACTCCAAGGTCAAAACCCCGACGCCATTGTCCCTGGTTCTTCGTACACAGACCCTGGTGCTACTGCTACCGACTCCCATGATGGTGCCATCACCCCAATCGTCACTGGTACTGTGCAATCTACCCAAGGCACCTACACCCTTACCTACACCGCAACTGACGCAGTGGGTAACACCACACAAACCACCCGCACCGTGCACGTTGAGCTTGGTCAATCCTCTGGAGCTCCTCCTATCAATCCACTCCCACCAATACAAACTCCTCCAACTCCTACACCTACTCCTACACCTACTCCCACACCAACACAGACACCAACCACTCCCGCACCCACCTTCACCCGGCCACTCAAAGTAGGCGTCTCGGGAATCGATGTCCAAAAACTCCAACAGTTCCTCAACACCCACGGTTATGTCATTGCTAAGAAGGGCGCCGGCTCTCCTGGTAAAGAGACCACCACCTTTGGCTCTCTTACCAAAGCTGCCGTCATTAAGTTCCAGAATGATCATGCAGACATCATCCTCACCCCACAGGGTCTTACCAAAGGTACTGGCCTCGTGGGCCCCGCCACCGCTGCACTGATACAGGAGATGGGGGAGTGAATTTGATATAGTTACTGCATGGCAGGCAAACTAGTTCGGGACCGTATACCAGAAATTATTTTTACAAATGATGGGGTGAAGCCGCATACGCGGATTTTAAAGCAAAAAGAATATCGCGAAGAACTGTTAAAAAAATTACAGGAAGAAGTTGCTGAGGTGCTTGCAGCAAAAAAACCAAAAGATATTGCTGAAGAGTTGGCTGATGTTGAAGAAGTGATTGACGCCCTTTTGCTATGCAGTAAACTATCGCGCAAAGATGTTACTGTCGTGCAGAAGGAGAAGCGTAAGAAACGCGGCAGCTTTATGAAACGTATATATCTTGTCCAATAAGTATGGCCACACTCTACACACACCGGACTGAAAATATTTCCAAAACATGGGCACTCATGCTCATCTTTTTTGGCGTGGTGGTCGCGGTGGGTTGGGCGGTATCCTACTACTACCAAAATCCTAGTATTTTCTACATTGCTTCGCTGTTTGGTATTGGTATGAATATCGTGAGCTTTTGGTTTAGCGACAGCATCGTCATCGCTATGGCTGGCGCCAAGCCGGCCGAAGGCCCCGAGTATACCGAGCTTAACAACATAGTAGAGAATCTCGCGATAACGGCGGGCCTGCCCAAGCCGAAGGTCTATATCATCGATGATCCGGCGCCCAACGCATTTGCTACCGGGCGCAGCGCCACGCACGCGAGTGTTGCGGTGACGACCGGGCTCCTCTCAATGATGAACCGCACCGAGCTTGAGGGTGTGCTCGCGCACGAGCTCAGCCACATCGGCAATCGCGACATGCTCGTCTCGACCGTGGCGGTCGTGCTTGTTGGGTTTATCACTATTCTCGCTGATATGTTCTGGCGCACGACGTTCTTTTTTGGTGGCCGCGACAAAGAAGAGCGCAGCAACCCTGTCGTCGCTATCATTGCGGTGGCGCTCATCGTGCTGGCGCCTATCATCGCGACACTGCTCCAACTCGCTATTTCTCGCCGGCGAGAATTTTTAGCTGACGCTTCGGGTGCGCTCTTGACCCGCTACCCAGAGGGTCTTGCCTCTGCGCTCCAAAAAATTGGCGGCTACACCGCGCCCATGCGCACCGCCAACAACGCGACCGCGCACCTCTACATCGCCAACCCATTTGGTGCGGGCGTTGCGCGCAGCTTTGTCACACGGCTCTTCTCGACCCACCCACCTATTGAAGAGCGCATCAAGGCGCTTGTGGGTGACCAAGCATAAGGCTCAAAAAATCGAAGTATACTGAACGTATGCGGTTTTTACGGCTACCGTTTCAGTATGGTGCGTGGCACTATGGTGCGGCGTGGATAGATATACTGCGCGTGTATACCAATTGCACTTGGTTTGTGTGGCACTTTTTCTCCATCTCACTCCTCCTCAAAACGCTTTTTCAACCGTTTCAACGTATCCACGACACCTACACGACCGACTCCGACCATGTGGTCGAAGATTTTTTCGGCACCCTGGTGGTGAATGGGGCGATGCGAGTGGTCGGTGCGTGTATGCGGCTGTTTCTTATTGCGCTTGGTGCGGTGGTTCTTGCGGTCGAACTCTTGCTTGGTCTTGCCGTGTGTGCGCTCTGGCCGGTCCTGCCGGTATTGTGCGGAGCTTTGTTATTTGTGGGGGGTGCACTACTTGTCATATGACATACCAAGAACTCGCGGTCTATGTGCGCACCACGTATGCTCCAGCGCTGACGCTCGAGGCCTTGTGTTCAAGTGGGGTGCGCAGAGTATACCGACGTTCATTTGGCGCACTAGCACTCGTTGCGGCTGTACTTATCGCTGCAATATACTGGTCTTCATATGCGCCCCTCTGGCTATCGCCGCAGGTGGTATTTGGGGTGGGGATTATGTCGGCCGGCTTGTGGCTTTTGTTTACATTGCTCGATGCGTTTTATAACTCCTATTATTTTCTTGATGTTGCGTACCACCCCGCAGAGCTCAAGGTTGTGCATCCACAGGTAACGTTTGAAGCGGCATCTATTGTCTTTGAGACGCACACCGACGCCACAAAAGGATTTATACTCAGCTCGTTTGGTTTACAAGTGCTTGAGCGTCTGGGGTTCTCGACCAATGACCTAGCAACATTTTTAACTTCGCGCACAACCAAGGTAGAGACTTCGGCGCTAACGGTTGAGGCACCGGTAAGTGCGCTCTCCTATGCAAAGGCGATCTATGCTGCGGACGAGGCTTTTGCGCACTTCTTGTTTACCCATGCGATACAGGCTGAAGATTTTTTAGGTGCGTGCCGTTGGGTGAGCGACATGGAGATGTAC
>CAYSPK010000001.1:5713-8026 GCA_964432905.1 uncultured Candidatus Saccharibacteria bacterium
TGGGGCCGCAGCGAACTCGAAAAGATAGAGGGGCTCGGTATCAGTTTTGCCTATGGCCAAACGCACGGGCTGCGCCGCTTCGCGGCGCCCGTGGTCTACAGTGTTGCGCCCGAGGACGCGGGCGTGGTTGAAGAAGTTTCGCAGCTTGAGGGTATTCTCGCGCGTACCCAAGGCTCTAACGCGCTCATTGTCGCGGCGCTTGGCTCCGGCGAGATGGACACCGTTTATGGTTTGGTGGGGCACATACAGTCGCACCAAGCGCCTGAAGTGTTGCGTGACAAGCAGATATACCAACTCGAGGCCGGCGCACTTATTGATGCAGCGCACGGTGACAAAAGCACATTTGAAAGTGCGTTTAACGCAGTGATGGACGAAGCTGCAGCGGCCGGCAATGTCATCGTCTTGTTTGATGATTTACCTGGGTTTTTAGAAAACGCGCATCATATCGGCAGTGATGCTGCAGCACTCCTCTATCGCTACCTTTCTATGCCTGGTGTGCAGATTATCGCGCTTGCCGACAAACGCCGCTTTGGCGAGGGGGTAGAGCAAAACGCGATGCTTATGGAAGGGTTCGAGATTGTGCGCACCCACGAGAAGGATGAGCGCGCGCTCATTGGTATTTTACAAAATGAAGTGCTACGGGTAGAGGCGGCGAGCAAGGTCTTTTTCACCTACCAAGCAGTAGCGGCTGTGGTCACGAGCGCTGAGCGCTACTTTACCGAGGGCGAGCCGCTCGACAAGGCAAAAGATCTTTTAGAAGAGCTCCCAGCTGCGGCACCCGTAAACCGTATCATCACCAAAGACACGGTGCTCACGTTTGTTGAAAAGAAGACTGGCGTGCCGCAAGAGGGCACGCTCGAAGCAGGCGAGCGCGATAAACTGCTCACGCTTGAAAAGACGTTGCACGAGCGCGTCGTTGGCCAAGACGAGGCGATAGACGCGATAGCTAACACGATGCGCCGGGCGCGCGCGGGGCTGCGTAATGAAAATCGCCCGATGGGCTCGTTCCTGTTCCTCGGGCCCACCGGCGTGGGAAAGACCGAGACGGCCAAGGCGCTCCAAGATATCTTTTTTGGTGCAGAGACGCCAATGCTCAGGCTCGACATGTCGGAGTACACCGGCCCTGATGCGCTCGAGCGGCTCACCGGCTCGTTTGCAAGTGGTAAGCAAGGGGTGTTGGTAGAGATGTTGCGCGCACAGCAGTATGGCGTGCTCCTTTTGGATGAATTCGAAAAAGCCTCCTCAGAGGTGCATAATCTCTTTTTGCAAGTGCTCGACGAAGGATTCTTCTCTGATATGGCCGGCAAAAAGGTGAACGCGCGCAATGTCATAGTCATCGCGACGTCTAACGCTGGCAGCGACACTATTTTTGCGCTCACCGAGGCAGGGAAGGATCTTGCTGCAGCAAAAAATGAATTCATTGATGGGTTGGTGAAGAGCGGGATATTCCGCCCCGAGCTTATCAACCGCTTTGACGGTGCGATACTTTTCCACCCGCTCGGCGAGACCCAAATCGCCCAAATTGCTACACTCACTGCCAAAAAACTTGCCGCAACCCTTAAAGCGCAAGGGCTCGAGCTTGTTATCAATAATGACCTCACCAACTACTTGGCGCGCGAAGGCTTTGACCGTCAATTTGGCGCCCGCGCGATGAATCGTGTGCTCCAAGAGAAGGTTGAAAAATTACTTGCCACCGAGCTCATCGGCGGCGCAATAGCCAAAGGCTCTCGCATCGAATTTATCCAAGCCCCCGACCCTCACGAGCTTTCCCTGCGGGTAGCTGCGTAATCCACTTGACCATCTAAACCCTGCATAGTATAAATTTTTTGTCGTCCAAAACAGAGGCGGCACCTTGAAGAAAGGACGGTTCATGACAGAAAGTGTTTCGGAGGAGCACGACTCACAGCTGCCCAAAGGTGGGAGTAGTGGGATTGTCGAAATTTTCATGAAGCAGGTGCTTGGTGGGCTCCGCGACGTCGCGGTTTTTGCCGGCCCGGTGCCGCAGATGTTTCGGCGATCGGCTGGTAGCTAAATGGCGGCTGTGAAAAACGAACCTCGTATTCGAACACAGAGTTACTGATGGCCGTTTTTCCGGCCGGTTGGCGGGGCAGCAATGCCCCGCTTTTTTCTTTTCAAAAATACGAGGCTCGTGTACCGTGTAGTGATACGGAGGCGTCGCATAGTGGTCTAGTGCGCAGACCTGGAAAGTCTGTGTGGGGCAACCCACCGAGAGTTCGAATCTCTCCGCCTCCGCCCATGTAGTTTTTGTACAAAACGATCAAAATACGTCTTGGTCAAATCGCAGGAAGGTAC
>CAYSPK010000001.1:8036-12260 GCA_964432905.1 uncultured Candidatus Saccharibacteria bacterium
ACAAATAGAAGGAAGGGGAGGCGCAAGGGGAGTAGGATCATAGTACATATGAGCATGAGATAGTCTTGCTCGCGCGGCGAGAACCCACGGCCTGTGAAAACTGCATACAGCCAGAGCGGCAATAGGATTTCCCACGGGAAATAAAATGGCAAAAAGTAACGCAGCGGATGCGCGGGAGCGAGCAGTAGGGCCACGGTCGCTAGCGCAGTGGTGAGCAAAAGCCACCTGTAGAGTACAGAAGGCACGCGGCTCTCGTGAGTGGAGGACCGGTTGCTCTGTGTATGGAGCGAAAGCGCTAGTGATATAAAAGCACTCGCGTATAGAGATATAAAAGCTGCATACCCAAAACTGCTACTGTTAATACCTTTAAATGTATGGATTTGTGCCAACGTGTTGTGTAAGTACCAAAAAGGTCCCCATAGGTAGGGGTTGCACACTGCCGCAGTGCCAACTCCGGCCAGTAGGGTTGCAAGACTACGCCAGCGTGACTGCCACATAATAAGCGGTGTGCACAAAACTATCATGAAAAGTGCCGTGTCTAGGCGAGTCCCCAAGAGCACCCCTAGACATATCCCAACCAAAGCAGGTATGCGCCAGCTATATGGGTGTTCATGATTGAGCCAGAGCAGCAGAAAGAGAATGCCGACAAGTAGTGCGGCCATGGCTGACACGGGAGTTGCCCCTAAAAAACGAGTATCAAACAAGAGCCATACGGCTATAGCTGCCCACCACAGGCGCTTTGGCCGTAGGTGATAGGCGAGGAGTACCAAGCAGGCTACCCCGAGCGCGATATACAAGACGGTTACCAGCTGAATAGCTTTTTGCTGGCCTATCCCGAAGCGCATGAGTTCTGCGGCGGGGTAGAGCACGGTGGTGCCAGGGTGAATATAAAAATTGCTTTCAAGCTCAAACGCGCCCTTCCCGCTAGCAAGATCCGCAGCACCCTGTGACCAGATATATTGGTCTCCAACACCAACACGCAGCCCAAATAAGAGTGCACTCTGTGTAGCGGCAACGGCCACCCCTACGCCTAAAAACAACAGTATCATCAACTTTTTACTCACGTAAAAAGCATAGCACAGGGAGGAAAATACGAAGCTGCTCACACTTTTTGAAACGATAGGTCTTTGGGTGACGTATACTCTAGGGAAGCAAATGAAAAAGTTTTTTCTGTCCATTGTTGTTTTTAGCGCATCAGCAGCATATGTGGCATATCAGTACCTGGGAGAGGGTGGCGCCTCAAGTTCTTCTCAGATAACCCCTGTGGCTACTCCAATCCAGCCTGCGCCCGTCTTGGTATCCACCGTTGCTTCGACGTCAGCAAGCCAAAAAACTACAATCTCCGTACCAACTCAAACCCCAACCCCAACCCCAACCCAAACCCAAACCAGAACCCCAATTCCAGTACCACCACCAAAGCCAAAAGGTGCATATGCGGACGGTACCTACACAGGGAGTGTTGCCGATGCTTACTACGGCATGGTGCAAGTGAAGGCGACAATCCAAGGAGGTGCATTGACTGATGTCACTTTTTTGCAATATCCGTCTGATAGGCGCACCTCACAGTACATCAACAGCCAGGCTATGCCGCAGCTACGTCAAGAGGCGATACAAGCACAAAGTGCTGATGTGAGTGGCGTTTCTGGCGCAAGTGACACCAGCGCAGCTTTTCGTGAGTCACTCGCAAATGCGCTTGCACAAGCAAAAAACTAACAGTATATGCGCAAAGAAAGATTAGTTATGGGGATGCCGGCTCGCGTTGAGCTTATCGGTTCGACTGATCCAAAAGACATAGAGAGCATTTTTAGTCTCTGGGATGAGATTGATGAACGTTTTAGCACGTACAAAGATTCAAGCGAAATAATGCGCATACGTCGTAATGAAATAGACCACGCGGCATACAGCGCCGATATGCGCGAGATACTCGCCCTTGCTAAAAAAACACATTTGGAAAGTGCAGGATATTTCGATATCAAGCGCCCTGATGGGTTTGTTGATCCGTCAGGTATTGTTAAGGGGTGGGCTATACAAAAAGCAGCCATGCGTGCGCGCGAGCTTGGCTTCTCTTCCTATTATCTTGAAATTGGAGGGGACATCCAGACGAATGGTTATGACGCCTCCGGCCAAGAGTGGCGCATCGGTATCCGCAATCCTTTTGACCATAGCCAAATAATAAAAATTCTCTACCCGCATGGTTTGGGTGTAGCAACTTCGGGGAGTGCCGCACGAGGGGCGCACATATACAACCCTCATCATCCTGAAGTGGTTCCTGCGGACATGGTGAGTATTACGGTGATTGGGCCGAATATTTATGAGGCAGATCGTTTTGCGACCGCGGCCTTTGCTATGGGTAGAGACGGTATCTTTTTTATCGAGGCACTCGCTGGGTTTGAGGCGTATGCGATAGACCATAGCGGTCTTGCTACTATGACAAGCGGAGTGGGTGCTTACTTATAACTATGCACAGTATCGACAACATACTTAATCGCATCACCATGTATCGCCTCGTGCTGTACTACTTAGTTGCATTGGTGCTGGGAGCATTTGTGTTAGGTTTTTTTGGAGTGCTCTCGTTTGATCCGAGCGCGTTGGCTTTCTCAACAACACTTATCGTGCTCGTGTGTTGGTGTACCAATTGGCTCTTTGCTCGAATATATAAGGCGGAGACAAACATCGAGTCGGTGTATATCACGGCGCTCATACTCGTGCTTATTATTTCTCCGGTGATGGCGAGTAATCACGCGGGAGTGGGTTTTCTCATCTTTGCGTCAGTGTGGGCGATGGCTTCAAAATACATTTTTGCCCTTGGGAAGAAGCACCTATTCAACCCAGCGGCGTTCGCGGTTGCACTTACTGCTCTTGTTATCAACCAGCCAGCAACGTGGTGGGTAGGGGGAAATCCTTGGCTTGCGCCGATTGTTATAGCAGGAGGTTTGCTTGTGGTGCGCAAAATACAACGCTTCGATCTCGTCTTGAGTTTTATGGTAGTTGCGTTGGTGACCACGTTTGCGACCGCGCCAACGGCCGACTACCTGACACTTCTTACCCAGACCCTGCTCCACTCGTCTTTTTTCTTTTTAGCGTTTGTGATGCTCACCGAACCGCTTACAACGCCACCTAATCGAGTTTCGCGCATTGGCTATGGAGCACTTGTTGGTTTTTTGTTCGCGCCAAACATGCATATAGGCACCTTTTACATGACTCCGGAGATCGCGCTCCTGGTAGGCAACCTAGCAGCATACTTTGTGAGCCCAAAAGGACGCTACATGCTCACGCTTGCGCGCATTGAGCAGGTGGCACAGGATGCATATGATTTCGTATTTACTCCTGATCGGCCTTTTTCTTTCAAACCAGGGCAGTACATGGAGTGGACTCTTCGTCATCGATACCCGGATGATCGCGGGAATAGGCGTTATTTCACGCTCGCGTCGGCACCGTCGGTACCGGAGATTAGACTTGGGGTTAAATTTTATAATCCTGCGAGCACGTTCAAGCGCGCCCTGGGGTCTTTGCAGCCGGGTAGTACCATATCAGTGTCGCACGTGGCAGGTGGATTTGTGCTCCCGCGCGACAAGGATAAAAAATTGGTATTCATGGCGGGAGGGATTGGCATTACCCCGTTTCGGAGTATGATCGAACATTTGCTCAATATGCAAGAAAAGAGAGATATTGTGTTGTTCTATACCAACAAGACGGATGCAGATGTTGCGTACAAGCCGCTACTCGATCGAGCTCAGGCCGAGCTTGGCGTACGCACGGTATATATAACCGGCAAGCAGATAGATGCGGCTCTTATAGCAAAAGAGGTGCCAGATTATATGCAGCGAACCTTCTATATATCAGGGCCGCATGGTATGGTCGAGTCATTCAAGGGGGTGTTGCATACTATGGGCGTGTCTTGGTTAAAAGTAAAGAGTGATTTTTTTCCGGGGTTTGCATAAGATATGTCGAATTTTGTTAAAGAAGAGGGAGTGTTTTTGACAGGAGTGGTGTTTCTTGCCGCGCTGGTTTTTGGTGCACTGCAAATACAGCAGAGAGCACAACGAATTGCGCCAGGAGAAAACGTCGCCTCTACTACACCTGTGGTCATAACCGCCACATCTGCAGCGCCGGTTGAGGTGACGCCCCCGACCCTTCGTATCCAGCCAGCGGTCGCCACACCAACTTCCGAAACAAAGGTAACCACACCGGCGCCAAGAATCCGCAACAAAGAGGTAGAGTATG
>CAYSPK010000001.1:12270-23049 GCA_964432905.1 uncultured Candidatus Saccharibacteria bacterium
TATGATGATGAGTAAGTTATGAGCAAGTACGAAAAAATAGCCCTATTCTTCATTAGCGTCCTAGTCCTTGCGATGATCTTTTTTTCGTACCACGAACTCACTGAGCCGAAAAAAAACGAAAATATACAAGGGCCGACTTTCGAGCAAAGCATAGGGAAGGGTTTCAAAATGGGTACTTTTGCAACTGTGTTAGACCAACAAGCTTCAGGTCCGGTTGAAAAAAATTGTGAGACACTCGAACCTGTTATAGTTGCGACGCTCCATGATATCGATACTCGTCTGGAACAACTAGGAGTCTACAAACGAGGGGTTTTTGAAGTTAACCAGCAGACACTCGATCTTTTCTGCTTCCAACAGGCCTCAGTGACGCTCAGTAACAATGAGGGGGTAAAGCTGCTACTTACGAAACGTCCTTTTCAAAGGGAGGTGTTGTCTGGTGGTGGTCCTGATACTGTCGGCACAAGTGTGCGTATTTATGCGACAGTAATTTCTCCAGGTACGCTGCCACCCGCTAGCCCTACCACTTATGGCGAGGAGCTTATTCCAGATATTTATCTTGATAGCAACTAAATAAGTGCACTGTATTTATTTTGCAATCTGAATTGCGGCAAAGAGGACGGCGGCGCCCACAAGCGTCATGAAGGTGGTCCAAAATGTTGGGTGTTCGTGATGGCTCTCGGGCACCAAGTCCGAAGCTCCGATGTAGAGGAAGAATCCCGAAAATAGTGCAAGTAAGAGGCCAAGACGCTCAGGACTAATGGTGAAGAAGAGGGTGAGCGCCACACCTATGAGTGGTGCAAGGGCATCTATCGCCAGCCAGCGCAAAGCGGCTTTGCGGGTACCGCCATGACGCACTACTACACTCACCGTGTTGATGCCATCGGAGAAGTCGTGGGTAAGCACCGCGAGTGCAACAATAAGGCCGACAGTAGGTGAGACGGCGAAGGCAAGCCCAAGCCCCACGCCGTCAAGTAGACTATGCACCGAGAGAGAGCCAGCGCGCACGTGTCGCTGAGATGCTTTTGACTCGTGCTCTTCATGTGCGTGGTTGTGGAGCATGAATAGCCGGTCGAGGAGGAGATAGGCAAGAAAGCCGAGCGCCATCACGGCAAGCATGTGCGTAGCACTGTACGTGGTGCCACCAAGTTCGAGTGCTTCGGGCATGAGGTCAAAAAAGGCGACCGCGAGCACTGCGCCGGCGCTAAACCCCAAGATGAGATGGAGCCGGTCGCGTAGTTGGAGCGCCAAAACGCCACCCGCCATAGTGAAGAAAAAAGCTGTTACGCCAAGCACGAGTGGATACATGCGAGTACTATAGCACAAAAACAGCAGTCTATCAATTCTGCTAGCGGGGCGTGCTTGTTGCTATACTGTGGGAGCTACAATATAAGTTACACATATACATATGCTAGGAGTTAGTTGGGGGGCGATTACAGTTGCGTCGATAGTGGCGATGGGTATTGGTTGGGTATGGTACATGCCTGCGGTTTTTGGCCGCACGTGGATGCGTCTGCGTGGTAGTGCTGCGCAAACAAACACGAGTATGTCGGTGAGCGATTTGTTTGTTGAATTTGTTTCGACCTTCATCACTGTGTTTGCGCTCAATATCCTTATTCTTGCTTTTGGTGCGTTTACTGTCCGCGGGGCACTCCAACTCACGCTCATTGTGTGGCTTGGATTTTATGTCACCGCACTCATGAGTGAAGTGCTCTGGGAGAAAAAGCCGTTTGGCGTCTTTGCTATTAACGCCGCGCATCGGTTACTTGCGCTTTCCGTCGCAGCGCTTGTGCTTGCGCTCTGGTAGGTATGTGGGGATGGGATGAGAGTGGGCGGGGCCGACGATTTGCAGGTATAAGCATACTTGGTGCCGCGGTAATCATCACGGTTGGTTTGTTTTTATTTCTGCAACCGCAAACACCTGCCGCCACACAACAACTCTCTCAAACCGTAGTATCGGGCGGACAACCTATGCTCCCAACAAAACAACTCACCATAAACACAACGACGCTCACGGTCGAAATGGCCACAACTCCCCAGCAAGAAGAGCAAGGCCTCTCTGGCCGTACGGGGCTGGCTGAGGGCGCTGGTATGCTCTTCGTATTTGACCCCCCAAAGACTCCTGGTTTTTGGATGAAGGATATGCGTTTTCCGCTTGATATTATTTTTGCAAAAGAAGATGGTACTATCGTGACCATCTATAAAAATATTTCTCCTGACACATATCCACAGCATTTTTCTCCGAGCGAGGCGGTGCGCTACGTATTGGAGGTGCCAGCAGGGTTTGCTGCCGCACATGCTATTGCCGAAGGGCAGAAAATTGTGGTACAATAGCGCCAGCGCGGTGAGTAGCTACTCCGGCAACGAGGAATCGTGTCGGAGAGGAAAGTCCGAGCTCCCATCCTACGAAGCCTCGGCGGAGTAGGAAAGGGTAGTGGGTAACGCCCATCAGGCGCTTCTAGCGGGCGCCAGAGGTGCGAACAGAGACGCCCGAAGCGAAAGCAAAGGGCGCCCTGCGAAGCTTTTTGCATAGTAGGGCGAGTGGAGTGTATAGTCCTTCTTCGCTAAAGCTATGAAGGACACTTGTCGAAGACTCCAAGTGAAACGGCTAAATCCTTACCTGGGTGCAAGGCCGCGTCCCGCTGCTTGCGGGAAGTGCCGCTTGACCCCGAGAGTAATCGAGGGGCTAGATAAATTGCTACTTCCACCTCCGCCAGCTGGCGGAGGTGGAGACAGAACTCGGCTTATAAACGCGCGTGCTAGACATGTGGACACCCCCGTTAAACCGGGGGTGTTTGCGTTGTATACTAGTGCGTATGCAACAGAAAGTACTGACCTGGGCGCAGGGTATCTACGTCGCAGGGCTCGCGTTAGGCCTTATTTTTATTATCCCAAGTGCGTGGTTCCCACTTCAATTAGGAAAATTAGTCGCTGTAGCCCTATGTATGACCGCGGCGGCCATACTCTTCGTACTTTCAGGAAGCGCTCCGGTATTATTGCGCAAACGATCTTTAATCCTTATCGGCGCCGGCGCACTGCTGCCGCTTTCGTATGGACTGTCATACATGTATTCGCTCGATAAGGCGGTAGGTATAACAGGTTTTTCGGTAGAATCAGACACGGTTCTCTTTGTGCTTTTGGGTTTTCTCACGTACACCCTAGGACTAGGGCTCTTCCGTACAGTTTGGTCTGCACGGTCTTTAGTGAGCGGATTGGTCGGCGCAGCGCTTGTGGTTGGTTTCTTCCAGTATATTGCTATTTTATTTGGGACGGCGCTTTTGCCAGCGGCGTTTAGTGACCGCTCGGTTAATCTTGTCGGCAAGTGGAACGATCTGGGGCTCACCATTGGGTTTGTGGTTATGCTTGCGCTGTTTGTGCTTGAGTTTGTGGATCTTTCGCGCCGCTCGAAACTACTTACTGCCATTGGTGGAGTAATCGCGCTGTTGTTGTTGACAATCATTCACTTCCCCCTCGTGTGGATGCTTCTCCTCGCATTCTGTCTGATGTTTGGGCTATGGTCGTTCGTTGAAAAGCGCGGTGTCGAGCGTCGTGGTTTTTTGCGCCAGATCCCCATACTCCCGGTGGGTGGTGCAGCGCTCTTCGGCGTTTTGCTCTTGTGGGGTTCGATTGTAAACACGACACTCACTGATAAATTCTTTCCAGTATCGTCGCTTGAGGTCCGTCCCTCATTCAGCTCCACAGTTGGCATCATCAAGGACGCCCACGGCGCCTCAATTACTCGGTTCCTTGTTGGGACTGGCCCTGAAACATTTGGCAACCAGTGGCTTCTCCATAAGCCGGTGACGGTCAATCAGTCGCCCTTCTGGAATCTTGATTTCAACGTAGGTTTTAGCGCATTTATGACGGCGCTTGGGACGGTGGGTCTTCTGGGCGCAATTGCGTGGCTCGTTCCGTGCCTGTTAGTCCTTGTGGCGCTTGCGGCTGTGGTCCGCTCAACGCTTGCGAAGCGAGAGCAGCTGGTAGCACTTACGGTGGGGTTCGCAGCGCTCTATTTCTGGGCAGCTGTTATCTTCTATGTGCCGAGCGCAGTTCTTATGCTCATAGCGTTTGCACTTGCAGGGGCACTCTTTGGTTTTGTCTTTGACCGATATGGTGAAGAAGAATTACCGCACACGCGCCGTATACAGACGGTAGCTGTCGTGGCAGGTACGGTGCTCGCGGTTGTATTCGTGGGGACCACGTTTACGCTAACAAAGCGCGCTATTGCCCAAGGTCTCACCAACCAAGGTCTCATCGCGCTCCAGCAAAACAAACCAGACGATGCGCTTGCTTTTGCACAGCGAGCCCAGCAGGTAGAGATTATGGGTGATGACTTGCGCCTCGCAGTAGACGCGGGCACGGCAAAGCTCGCACTTCTTGCGCAGGGTGCACAAAATCCGACAGCACAACAGATCCAAGAATTTGCAGCTCAAGCACAAAAGACGGTGCCGCAAGGTCAGATGGCAGTGTTGCGCAATCCTAACGACTATCGACCATACGTGTCCATTGGCAAGGTATACGACCTGCTCGCGGCGCTCGGCGTGTCTGGGGCATACCAAAATGCTCAAGCGGCATATGCAGAAGCGGCAAAACGCAATCCAACAAACCCACAAATCCCGCTTCTTATGGCGCGGCTTGATGCAACGCAAAACAATATTGCAGGTGTTCAGCAGAACCTTTCGCAAGCACTCACGCTCAAGCCAGACTATACCGACGCTATCCTCATGGTGGTGCAGCTCGATATCGCGGGTAATGATATCCCAAGCGCTATCCGTGCATCGCAGGCAGCAGTGCAGAGTGCTCCCGGCGTCCCATCGCTATGGTTCCAGCTCGGGCTTCTCTACTACGCAGCAAATGACACAAAGGACGCTACCCCCGTTCTTGAGCAGGCGGTAAAACTCCAGAGTGATTATGCGAACGCCAAGTACTTCCTCGGCCTCTCGTATGCAGCTCAAGGTCGCACGCAGGATGCCATAGCGCAGTTCACTGATCTTCAGAAAACAAACCCAGATAACCAGGAGGTGCAGCTCATATTGCGCAACTTACTCAGTGGTAAGGCGCCATTCGAGGGAGCACAGCCGCCAGTCACTACCAAACCACAAAACAGGACAGAAGCACCTATTTCGCAGTAGTATAGAGGGATGGTACGATCGTTCCTCACAGCGCTTGGGAGAGAGGTGCGTGGTATGCACGAAGCCGCCTATGTATTGGCGGCTTTTGCGCTGTGCTCGCAACTTCTCGCATTGGTGCGTGACCACCTACTTGCTTCTGCTTTTGGTGCGTCACATACGCTCGACTTGTACTATGCTGCGTTTCGCATACCAGATTTCTTGTTTGCAACCGTGGCATCTCTCCTTTCGCTGTACGCGCTCTTGCCAGTGCTCTCAAAGCTCGAGCAGGAAAGTGAGATAAAAATGGTGGGCTTTTTGCGCCAAGTGTTGTTTTTGTTTTTTGTGGGTATGGGCGGCATCTCGCTTATCGTGTATATCTTTGCCCCTGTGTTGGTACCGCTTGTGGTGCCGGGTATAGCAAACCCAGAATTGGTGCTCTTGGTGCGCATATTGCTGCTCCAACCGATATTCTTGGGCGCTTCAAACATCGTCGCGGCGCTCACGCAACTGAGACACCGTTTTTTGCTCTACTCCATTTCTCCATTGCTCTACAACATCGGTATTATTTTTGGCATTGTGGCGCTATACCCGCGCCTTGGTGTAGTAGGTCTCGGGTGGGGAGTAGTTATCGGCAGTGTCCTCCATATGCTCTTACAGTTGCCTTTCTTTGTGGCCGAGCCGTCACAGAGACTGCCTATGCGCCAGGCGATACGAGATTTTTTCTCGGTTCTCACTCTGTCGGTCCCGCGCACATTTGCACTCGCGGCGACGCAGATAACATCACTCGTGTTGGTCGGTATAGCCTCGTACCTCACAACGGGCTCTATCGCGGTATTCACCTTTGCGTATAACCTCCAAGCAGTACCCCTGTCTATCATTGGTGTTTCGTATTCAGTGGCAGCTTTCCCGACGCTTGCGCGGTTGCATGCACAAGGGGAGTTCCAAAAGTTTAGTCGCTACATCGACACTGCACTGCGGCATATATTCTTTTGGTCTATACCGGCGACAGTATTTGTTATTGTGCTGCGTGCACAGTTAGTGCGCGTTATTTTGGGCGCGGGGCTCTTTGATTGGGCGGCGACACGGCTCACTGCAGCGGCACTCGCGCTCTTCATTATCTCCTTGGCAGCACAGTCTGTGACGCTCCTCATTGCGCGTGGGTACTACGCGGCAGGGAGCACGAGAAAGCCGCTCTATTGGGGCATTGTCGATGTGGCGGTATCTGTCGCATCTTCATTAGCACTGCTTCACCTGTTCTACAAGAGTGCGTTTGTGGAGCATTTTATCGAGTCACTGTTGCGGGTGAGTGATATTGCGGGCACTGCGGTGCTCATGCTCGCACTAGGGTACGCGCTCGGCTCGATCGCAGAGTTTGCCGTTGGGTATTGGTTTTTTGTGCGCGACTTTAAATTGCAGCGTCTTGAGATGAGTCGGCTTATATTTCAAAGTTTTGCGGCGTCGGTTATCGGGGGAGCGGCCGCGTATGTAGTGTTGTTGCTTACCGGTGCTGTGGGTGAAGTGAACACAACCATAGGGCTTCTCCTGCAGGGTGCCATAGCCGGGATTGTGGGGCTTGTAGTCACAGCGCTCACCTTGGCGCTGCTTAAAAATAAAGAGTTGTATGAAGCACTTGCCACGGTAAGCCAAAAATTCAAGCGCACCTCCGTCACCGCGCTTGAAGCCACCGACGTGTCGTCATAATAGCCCCCTCGTGGTAGACTCACCACCGTGCAGCATATACGCAATTTCAGCATCATTGCCCACATCGACCACGGTAAATCAACCTTGGCCGACCGCTTTTTGGAGCTCACCGGCACCATCGAAAAGCGCAAAATGCGCGACCAGGTGCTCGACTCCATGGAGCTCGAGCGCGAGCGCGGCATCACTATCAAGATGCAGCCGGTGCGCATGCGCTATAGCCGTGGCGGGCAGGAGTACATGCTCCACCTTATCGACACGCCAGGGCACATCGACTTTTCGTATGAAGTGTCCCGCGCACTCTCAGCCGTAGAGGGCGCTATTCTCCTTGTTGATGCGACACAAGGGGTCCAGGCCCAAACGCTCACCACGCTGCGCACTGCGCGCGAACTCGGGCTCGTCATAGTGCCGGCAGTGTCGAAAATCGACTCGCCTTTAGCGAATGTCGACGACACTGTGCTCCAATTAGCGACTCTGCTCGATATCTCGCCCGACGATGTATTGCGCTGCTCAGGGCGCAGTGGCGAGGGCGTCGAGGAGCTGCTCAATGCGGTTATCGACCGTGTCCCGCCACCACAGCAAACATCTGCCACGTCGCCACGAGCGCTCATCTTCGACTTTCAATACTCCGACCACCAAGGTGTCATCGTTTACATCCGGATGTTCGAAGGGACCATCAAGCGTAACGACCCGCTGGAGTTTGCGGCGACCGACCGCAAGTTTAATGCGCTTGATGTGGGGTCGTTCTCGCCCACCCCAGTCTCTCTGAGTGAAGGCCTCTCCGCGGGCTCCATTGGCTACGTCGTGACGGGTATCAAAGAGCCGGGCCTCGCGCGTGTGGGCGACACCGTGCGCGCGCACCTCTCGCGCTCGGTGCCGCTCCCAGGGTACGCCGAGCCGCGCCCAGTGGTATGGGCGAGCGTATACCCCGAAAGCCAAGATGACTTCGTTGCGCTGCGCCAAGCCCTCTCCCGGCTGCGCCTTTCGGACTCCTCACTGTCATTTGAGGAAGAGGCGTCAGGAAGCCTCGGGCGCGGGTACCGCTGTGGATTCCTTGGCATGCTCCATCTCGAGATAGTGACCGAGCGCCTGCGGCGTGAATTTGATGTCTCGCTCGTCGTTACCACGCCGACCATCACCTACGAAGTCGAATTAAAAAATGGCGAGCGTAAGACGATATATACACCCGCACAATTTCCTAATTTTGGCGACATTGTGCAGGTGTGGGAACCCTTCGTTTCGGCGCAGATCGTACTGCCGAGCGAGTACATCGGCGCGCTCATGCCTCTTTTGTATGAGCACGAGGCGGTCGTCGACTCTACCGAAAACTTTTCTGAAGGTCGCGTGCTCGTGAAGGCGGTGATGCCGTTGCGCGAGCTTATGCGCAACTTTTTCGACAAACTCAAGAGTGCATCGCAAGGCTACGGCTCGGTATCCTATGAGCTGCGCGAGCTGCGTGTGGCCGATGTGGCTAGGCTCGACTTGTTGGTGGCTGAAGAGCTAGTGCCCGCCTTTTCGCGCATTGTTGCCAAGCATCGTGCCCAAGAAGAGGCAGAGACGGCTGTGGAGAAGTTATACAACATACTGCCACGTCAGATGTTTGCGACCAAGATCCAAGGGCAGGCGCTGGGGCGCATCATGGCCTCGCGCACGCTCTCGGCACTTTCAAAAGATGTGACGCAGCACATGTATGGCGGCGATATCACCCGCAAGATGAAGTTGCGCGAGAAGCAAAAGAAGGGCAAGGCCCGTATGAAGGCGAGCGGCCGCGTGAATATCCCCGAGGATGTCTTCCTTAAGATGGTGAAAAGCGAGTAATTTTTGACCCTGAGTGTATCCCAAGGGGGTCGAGGGACTCGTTGAGAGATTCTTTAAATCAAAATCGAGAAGTAAGAAATAACCATGCTGAGTATGACAGCGATGGCGAGGAACCAAGTGAAAATGCGCATATTGCGCTTATGATTTTTACCGTACATGTTCACCATACTAGCATAGTTGGGCTACTCAGGGCAAAATAGGGTAATGCGCGATCGCTACGGCACCAATAAACGAGACGCATACATACGCTTGGGTCTGCGCGGGGTGGGCGCGCTCGTACTTTTGTGCCTTGCGGTGGTGCTCATGCGTGCGGCGTGGGGCATGTATGTGAAGCTCACCATTGCTTCGCAAGGCCAAGAGGAGGCAGAGGCTGAACTGGCACGGTTGCAGGCACAGCACAAGGGTGTGACCGCTACGCTGGGCGATATATCTTCTGCTCGAGGTCAGGAAGAGCAAATTCGCGAGCGCTATGCACTCGTAAAGCCCGGCGAAGGCGAAATTGACATCATTGAAAAACCAGCCACCACGACCATGACGCCCGAGGCGCCCAAGCCCTGGTGGCGCCGTATGTTCGATATATTTAATGTGTGGTAAAGTGGTGACGCCCGCGGATATATCTTCGATATATACTGCTCGCTCGGGGCGTAAAAGAAAATACATTTTCTTTACTTCCTCACTCGCGGATATAGTTTAGTGGCAGAATAGGTGCTTCCCAAGCACCGGGCGGGAGTTCGATTCTCCCTATCCGCACTACAAAAATTTTTCGCCGTAGGAGCGCATGGCGCGGATGACAGGGCGCAGGGCCTTGCCTTTTGCGGTAAGGGTGTAAAGGCCTTTTGTGTGGCTCAAGATCTCCTTTTTGGAGAGCTCTTTGAGTTTCAGGGTGAGGGTACGGGTGCTCACGCCCGAGAGTGAGGCTGCCAGTTCGCCAAAACGGCGTGGTCGTTCTAAGAGATCACGCACAATGAGGAGTGCATGGGTGTCGCCCACGAGGTCGGCCGCCTTTGCCATAGGGCATTCGGCGCAGATGATTTTTCTCTGGGATGCTGTGCGCAACATACGCTCATCGTAGCATGGTTATCCACACTTTACAAAGTAAAGTAGTAGGCATACACTACGTGTATTACTATCGAACCAATAGAAATGTATGGATTACACCGTGCTCACCAGCGCACTCCACGAGCGCAATTTTGAGCCAATTGTCGTGGAGACAAAAGAAGAGGCGCTCCAGAAAATTAAAGACCTCATTCCTCCTGGGGCAAGTATTATGAATGGTGCATCGCGCACGCTCGAAGAGATCGGATTTATAGACTATCTAAAGGCTGGCCAGCACGGTTGGAACAATCTGCACGCCGCCATAGTTGCTGAAGCTGACCCGGCAAAGCAGTCTTCGCTGCGTCGCCGAGCGCTCTTGAGCGACTACTACTTGGGTTCGGTCCATGCGCTTGCTCAAACAGGGGAGATGCTCATAGCGTCAAACACGGGGAGCCAGTTGCCGCACCTCGCTTTTAGTTCGCCAAATGTTATTTTGGTTGTTGGGATGCAAAAAATCGTGCCCACTCTTGCGGACGCGTTCGTACGACTGCAGGAACAGGTCGTCCCGCTCGAGGATGCACGTATGAAGTCAGTCTACGGACCCGAGGCTGGAACCGCCATAAACAAAGAGTTTGTCTTTCATCGTGAAAGCCCTATCACCGGTAGGGTCATACGCGTTATAGTGGTGAAAGAAAAACTAGGATTCTAGTTGTGCTATACTATCGGCAATTAATTGGAAATATATATGGAAAAACACGTCACTATCTATTCGACCCCAACTTGTCACTTTTGCCAGCTTGCAAAGGAGTTTTTGACTGAAAAGAATATTCCGTACACCAACTACGACGTGTCCCAGGATGCGGCGAAGCGCATGGAGATGGTCCAAATGACAGGCCAGCTGGGTGTGCCGGTCATTGTTATTGAAAACTCGGTCATGGTAGGTTACGACCGCGAAAAACTTGCCGAGAAGCTCGGTATTGAGGCCTAGCCCGAATTCGTCATTTGTTGCATACTACGAAAGGCGGCTTTTAAGCCGCCTTTCGCCCTTCGAGGTGAAAATAGCAAAGCCCTCGTAGTTCAATGGATAGAACAGCCCCGTCCTAAGGGGTTAATGTGGGTC
>CAYSPK010000001.1:23059-23583 GCA_964432905.1 uncultured Candidatus Saccharibacteria bacterium
CCGATATTTGGATTTTATACTAAAAAAACTATCTTGTCAAAGCAAAAAAATCGTGCTAACATATTAATTGTTCAGCCCTCGTAGTTAAATGGATATAACAAGAACCTTCTAAGTTCTGGTTGCAGGTCCGATTCCTGCCGAGGGCACAAAACCCTGTTATACTACTCCCATATGCAAGAAGAGCTGAGAGAACTCAGGGCGCTGGTGAAGCAAAATTTAGCGCTCACTGAGGATATTTCAAAGCAGGTGCATAAGATGCGCCGCGCGGCACTGTGGGGTCGGTTTTTCCAAATGGTGTGGTGGGTGGTGGTTATTACTGTCTCCGGCGCTGCGTATTACTACTATCTCCAGCCCTATGTTGACAAAATCGTCACATTTTATGACGAGATAAGCATGAGTGCACCTCCCAGCGCACGCCAGCCGTTTGATTTAAATCAAACGGTCGAACGTTTTGTGAAAAGTCTCACGCCTACACAAAAATAGCCTGTTTTGGTATAGTGAATGTCTCGCTTGGGTAGCTCAGT
>CAYSPK010000002.1:0-5860 GCA_964432905.1 uncultured Candidatus Saccharibacteria bacterium
TGTGGCGGCCATTAGGTACTTTGGTGGCTGCAGTATCCGCTAGTAGACGGCCAACAGTCCAGCATTGCGCTTCCAAACTACCCCGCAGCGACGCTGCGGGGTTTTTACTTTTTTTGTGGACCCTAGCGGATTCGAACCGCTGACCTCCTCATTGCAAATGAGGCGCTCTACCAACTAAGCTAAGGGCCCAACTATTTCAAACACACGGGCGGATACCAAAGCCGACGGTTCTGTCGGCTCTCCGACTTTACGTCGGGGCTAAGCTAAGGGCCCGCACCAACATTTATAGCACATACTGTCGCCCGCGTCATGTGCTAGGATGGGGGCGGGTACGGCAAAGGGAGGATTGTATGTGGGAGCGTGCATGGGCATACGTTTTGCTCCTAATCATCATTGCTCTGGCTCTATATGGAGGAGGGCAATGGTATTTTCGATAGGGCTACTGTGCTAATATGAGGCCTGGCAAAGCGAAAGGGAAAAAGAGTTATGCCGCAGAATCAGCGCATCGTCCCAGGTTGGTGGGGTCGATTCGTCGTTCACACCGATGCCGCTTGGGACTGGTGGGATCAACAACTCACGTATGTGTGGATCTTTCTCAGCATCGCTATGGTACTGTGTGCGGTGGCGAAAGATCTCCACCTTTTCTAACTCACGGCCTCGCGCCGCACAACTTTGGCTGCCTACGGGCGGCCATTTCTTATACTTATGCACCGTGCTGGTAACGTGCCACGGGGCGGGGGAGTAGAATATAGGTGGAGGCTTAACTAGGGAGGTGTTAATGAGAGGAGTTCTTCATTCGTCACCACCGGCATATGTGCTTAAACATGGAAAAGTTCATCTCTCTCTTCCTGAGGGCAGAAAGCTCAACAAGGGCCCTGCGGCAGGACTGCTCCTCTGCCTCGTGAGCGCACTGTTCATGTTTGCTATGCTTAGCTCACCCATCTATTGGGCGCTGCTACACACCTAGGCCAACGGTCTTATATCTAAAGATGTTGCTCCCACCACCCGGTGGGGGCGCGCTGTTTTTGGCAGTATCCTCAGGGTACTTTACAGTCCCGTTTTTAGTTGTTATAAATAACACCTATGCGCGATCCTTGCGTATAGACTTGTTTTTCGTCTGGCAAGGGTCCCGGATTCTCGCAAGAGGTCCGGGCCTTTTCTTTTATGCACCCAAAAAATATGTACATTGCGAAATGAATGTGTACTATAAAACGCGGAACTGTTTTCCAACCACACAAATCTCTCACAGTGGGGGACACATGGATGAACGACGAGGGCCACAAAGATTACTTCGTTGAAAAGGACGGAGTGAAGTTCGCCGGTACACATCTACTGCTCGACTTGTGGGGCGCCAGTAACTTGGCGGATCCGCAGCATATCGACCGCGCGCTGCGCAACGCGGCCGAGGCCTCAGGGGCGACTATACTGCACGGCCATTTCCATCACTTTTCGCCCAACGGCGGGGTGAGTGGGGTGTTGGTGCTGGCGGAGAGCCACATCTCTATCCACACCTGGCCGGAGCGCAACTTCGCCGCCATAGATATCTTCATGTGCGGTGCTTGCAATCCTTATCACGGGATACATGCTCTCAAGGCAGCGTTTCAGCCGGAGACGATCAATCTCGGCGAGCAACGCCGAGGCCTTATCGCCTAAATGAAGGCCGGCTGCCCAAGGCAGCCGGCCTTTCGTTTTTCCTCATTTCCTTATATATTTTGACGTATCGCACCGTAGGGTGCGCGCGCACCCTTAGCTCAGTTGGTAGAGCACACCCTTCACACGGGTGGGGTCATAGGTTCGAGTCCTATAGGGTGCACCGGGATGTTGTAATAAGACATTTCGTACCGTCAGGAACAGTGTCGGAGTGTGGTATAGTGGCATTACGTACGCTTCGGGTGCGTAAAACCCGAGTTCGATTCTCGGCACTCCGACACTGTTCCTGACAATATAAGTAGTGGGTGCGCATCTCGGCATCCCGACCAAACAATTGCTCCTTCGGGGGCACAGGGCCCTTAGTTAAGTGGTAAAACGCTGCATTCGCATTGCAGAGGCGCGAGTTCGATTCTCGCAGGGTCCACAAAAGACACAAATATCCCGCCTGCGCGGGATTTTGTGCTTTTGTGGAAGGCGCAGCGATGTTTTTGTTTGAGCGATAGCGAAAGGCAAAAACCGCGAGTCGGGGTCGCGAAAAATTTCCGTCAGGAAATTTATTTGTGACCATAACTTCATCTCGCTAAACCTCTGGTATACTTGAGGACATGCGCCCAAGGGGTCAACGAGGGTTCACTCTCATTGAACTTTTATTAGTTATTTCCATAATTTCTCTTTTTGTAGCTATTTTGCTGGCGGTGCTTAATGATGCGCGCCGCAAAGCGCGTGATTCGGCACGTATCCAACAGATGGCTGAGCTGCAAAAAGGCCTCGAGCTTTACTACGCCGACCACGGTCATTATCCAAGCGGTCGAGGGTACAGTGCGTGGGATACCAAACCAACCGCAATACCGTATTGGTGTTTTAGTGGTAACGGAGGATGTGGCGACTCTATGCACCCCATTCTCGACTTAGTGAATGGTGGCTATGTAAAACCGCCTCCTGATGATCCTTTAAATTATGAAGGCTGGAACTGGCTTGCCTATGATTCGCGCAATACAAGAGGTTCGTATTCGTACTTATACTGTTCCAACTACGCGTTTCCCGCGGGGTGTCCGACAGACAATCAGCACTATCGTTTGGGCGTCAACCTCGAAAGCCGCCCCCAAGGAAGCGACCTATACGGCAATTATCAGCTCGGCAATTAATTACTTCTGTATGGTGCTCACGCTCGGCGAGGGAGCGATGTTCGTTTCGATGTCATTAGCGCGGGCGGCAGCGGCAGTTGCTAGCAGGGAGACCGTGGCTCCTGCGGTGCGCAGACGCACAATGATAGGTGTGAGCGCCAATTGTGCCGAGAGTGAGCCGTGCGAGCTTGCCGCAATGAGCGACTGCGTTTGTTCTTGCAGTGTTTGGTAGAGCGTCCTAGCTATTTGTGCACTGAGTACGTTTTGACCACTTGCTTGCAGATGGTCAAGAATTTCGGTTATTGCCTGGATGCGGTTAGTAATCTCTTCGTTCACTGCAGCTTGACCGGCAACATCTAACTTATTTTGTAGCGCTAGTGTTTTGGCTGTGGTGAGGTGCTCGCTGATGAGCATGAGGTTGAGCCGCGCCTTTGCCTCGTCACTCGTGGCGAGCATTTCCTCGACCGGCTCGTTGACCATGGTGCGGTAGGTGTACAGAGCACTGCCCGGAGGCGCCTCGTTGGCGAGGTACGAGAGCGACCCGCCCATAAGGCTCGCGACAGCAACAAGAAATGAAAGATATACCATATCTCGCACTTTATGGTAGCATGCAGTCAATAGGTATGGAGAGCGGTTTGCACATAGCGCTGGCGGCTGAGCGCGTCGGCACCCTGTGGGGTATCCCGATAACCAACACCTTGGTCACCCAGTGGGTGGTCATGGCGCTTTTGGTCGTGCTCGGTATTGTCGCTGGCCGTAATCCAAAACTCATCCCCGGCCGTGTCCAAAACTTTTTTGAGCTCATCTTCGACTTCCTCATCAATTACATGGCCCAGATTTTGGGCAGCCGTGCGCTTGCGATACGCTTTTTCCCACTTATCATCACCGTTTTCCTCTTTATTGCGTTTTCGAACCTCTTTGACTTTATGCCGATAGTCGGCGCGCTCGTCGTGCACCACGCCGGAGAGACCGTGCCGCTCTTACGCCCCGTCAACACTGATCTCAATGTCACGCTCGCACTCGCTATCATCGCTGTCTTTTCGATTGAGATCAGCGGCATCGTGCTCCTTGGCTTTTGGCGCTACGGGAGCAAGTTCTTTAACTTTTCCTCGCCACTTAACTTTATCGTTGGTATCATAGAGTTTGTCTCCGAGATGTCGCGCTTCATATCCTTCTCCTTCCGTCTCTTTGGTAACATCTTTGCCGGCGAGGTTTTGCTGGCAGTAGCGGGCTTTTTTATGCCGTATGTGCTGCCGGTGCCGCTCATGGCGTTTGAGACGTTTGTTGGCGTGGTGCAAGCTGCCGTTTTTGCGATGCTCATGCTCTTTTTTATCAAACTTGCTATCGCCGAGCCGCACGGCGCCCACGCCGAAGCGCATTAGAAAATTGCCGCTGTGTGTGGTAGAGTGTGCGCATAATCGTTATTAGTTAGTTTGATTCTTCGATATGGATATTGAAGCCGTAAAGGTGCTTGCTATGGCCATTGCCGCCGGCGTTGGTGTGCTTGGTCCTGCGCTCGGCATCGGGCTCATTGGCGGGCGCGCCATGGACGCTATTGGCCGTAACCCTGAGGCGAGCGACAAGATCGTGTCTAACATGATCCTCGCTATCGTCTTTACTGAAGCGCTGGGTATTCTTGCGCTCGTGGTGTCGTTTATTATTCGCTTCGTCTAGTTCGCATTCACGCCATGAGTGATCTCTTTGCAGCATTCGGCATCGACTGGCGTCTTCTCGTCATCAACCTGATTAACTTTGGGTTGCTGCTTAGTGCGCTGTGGTATTTTCTCTACGCGCCACTGACCAACATGCTCGAGGAGCGCCGCCGCAAAGTGGCCGAGGGTGTCGCTGACGCCGATGAGGCCGCGCGCCAACTTGCTGACATTGAGTCGTCGCGCGCCGATATGCTCGCCAAGGCGGGCAGCGAGGCCGACGAGGTTATCGCGGCTGCACGCAGTGCTGCACAGGCGAAAGGTCATGAGATCGTGAGCGCGAGCGAAGCGAGCGCTCAGGCGCTCCTTAAAGACGCCGAGGCGCAGGCAGCCGAGCTCAAGCGCGAAGCTATAGAGGAGAGCAAGCAGGAGGTCGCCAAGCTCATTGTTTTGGGTATGGAGAAGATGGCGAAATAGGTATGAAAAAAGAAGCTCAGTACGCCCGCGCCCTCTTCACCCTCGTTTCTGAAAAGCCCGACCGGGGTCGCGAGTTTCTTGGTAATTTAGAAAAACTATTAGTAAGCCGCAAAGAGCGCCAGCTCTTGCCGCGGATCCTCGCTGAGGTAGAGCGGCTCACCGAGAGCAAACGGCGGCTCGAGCACTACCACACCACGACGCCGCAAGATATCCGCTCCCGAGCACTGGTCGAGCTCTACAGGACCCTCATCGCCACCAACTAACTATGCAAGACTTCATCGAACAATTTAAAAAAGAGATAGAACACTTTAGCCCTTCTGCGCTCCCGGCGCAGGAAAAGTCGGGTACGGTCGTGCGCGTGGGCGACGGTGTCGCCGAGATAGAGGGTCTGCGCGGCGCGGCCATGTCAGAGATGATCCGTTTTGACACAGCGCGCGGCAAGCAGCTTGAAAAGGCGCTCGACGCGCGGGATGTTTTTGGCGTCGTGCTCAACCTCGAAGAGGACTCGGTGCGCGCTATTATCCTTGGCGACCCCTCGCTCGTGACCGAGGGCATGATGGTCGAGGCGACCGGTGAGGTGCTCTCTATCCCAGTAGGTGAGTCGCTCTTGGGTCGCGTCGTCTCGCCGCTGGGCGAGGTACTCGACGGTCAAGGGCCTATAAAGGCTGAGAAGCACAACTCCATTGAACGCGAGGCATACGGCGTGATGGACCGCCAGTCGGTTAACCAGCCTATTCACACCGGTATCAAAGCTATCGACTCGATGATCCCGATAGGTCGCGGCCAACGCGAGCTCATCATCGGGGACCGCTACACCGGCAAGACGACCGTCGCTATCGACACCATTTTGAATCAAAAGTCCGAGCCAAAAGAAGTGCGCCCTATCTGCATCTACGTCTCCATAGGCCAGAAGGAAAGTAAGACCGCGCAGCTCGTGGGCATGTTGCGCGAGCACGGTGC
>CAYSPK010000002.1:5870-15405 GCA_964432905.1 uncultured Candidatus Saccharibacteria bacterium
CAATAATTGTTGACGCTGGTGCTGCAGCGCCCGCGGCTCTGCAGTACCTTGCGCCATTTGCGGGCGCGGCTATTGGTGAGTACTTCATGGACCAAGGTCGCGATGCACTCATCATCTATGACGACCTCTCAAAGCACGCGGTCGCGTATCGCCAGCTCTCGCTCCTCTTGCGCCGCCCGCCAGGCCGCGAGGCATACCCAGGCGACGTCTTTTATCTCCACTCGCGCCTGCTCGAGCGCGCCGCCAAACTCTCTAAGGAGAAGGGTGGCGGTTCGCTCACCGCGCTCCCTATCATCGAGACCCAAGAAGGCGACGTTTCGGGCTATATCCCGACCAACGTTATCTCCATCACCGACGGACAGATCTTCCTCGAGACCGACCTCTTTAACAAAGGCTACCGCCCTGCTATCAACGCCGGCATTTCGGTCTCGCGTGTGGGCTCCAGCGCCCAAACCAAAGCGATGAAGCGCGTCTCGGGCAAAATCAAGCTCGAGTTGGCACAGTTCCGCGAGCTCGAAGCCTTCATGCAGTTTAGCCAGGACCTCGACCCCGACACGAAGCGCCGCATCGACGCGGGCCAGCGCATGATGGCAGTCTTGCGCCAAAAGAATAACGCGCCGCTGCCGTTTGAGCGCCAGTCGGTCATCATCTATAGCGCCGTGAATGGCTACCTCGCACAGGTCGCCGTGGCACGCGTGCCGGAGTTTGAAGAAAAATTCCTCACGTTCCTCGACGCAGAGTACAAAGACCTTTTGCCGACTATCGCGAGCTCGCGCGAGATGAGCGAGACCTCCGAGACCACGCTCAAGGCTGCAATCGACCAGTCTAACGAGACGCACCGAGACCTCTTCGCATAAATCATGGCCGGCCTTAAGCAGATAAAATCGAAGATTCGTTCGATCGAAAAAACCGAAACCGTGACGAAAGCCATGGAGGCGGTATCTGCTGCCAAAATGCGCAAGGCACAACTCACCGCGCTTAACGGCCGCGCGTATGCAAAAGCTGCGGTCTCTATCCTCGCACGTGTGTCAGGATCGGATGTTTTGAAAAATCATCCATTAACTCGCGGGGCGTCTCTGGTTGGGGCAGCAACATCTTCTGGAGAGGTTCATCTAGCGACAGAGGGTGTTGCTGCCCCAGCCCTCTACATCGTCATAACGAGCGACAAAGGGCTCGCGGGCGGGCTCAATAGCGCCGTACTACGCGCAGTGGCAAACGATATCCGCGAAAATGGCTTGGACAATTTCAACGTTTCGATTGTCGCGGTAGGGAAGAAGGCCAACGACTACTTTAGTGCTCGAGGATACAATGTTGTCTTCTATCGCCCCAACACCCAAGAGCTCAATGCAATACTCATGAGCGACATTGTCTCGCTTGCTGCTGCAGACTTTGCCGCTGGTGCAGTCAATGTGGTGAAGATCGCGTACCAAAACTTTATCTCGACCTTTGAGCAGCGCCCAACACTGCGCACCATCTTCCCGCTCACACTCGCGGAGCTGCAAACCGTCGTCGGAGACATCACCCCCAAGCGCGGCATGTTTGCCGAGGCGCAGGACGAGCTGCAGCCCAACACCTACACCGTCGAGCCCGGCGAGGCTGAGGTGTTTGATGCGATACTGCCGCGGCTTGCCTCTGTCTTTGTCTATCATGCGCTCCTCGAGTCGCAGGCCTCTGAACACAGCGCGCGCATGGTCGCGATGAAGTCTGCCTCAGACAAGGCGCGCGAGCTCGAACATTCCCTCACACTCCAGTTTAATAAGGCACGCCAAGCGGCTATCACCCGCGAGGTGTCCGAAATTACTGGTGGTATGGAGGCGATGGCCGCATAAATTGTTACTAACTTATTACAACGGAGCATGAAAGGAGAAATTACACAAATTATTGGGCCGGTCGTAGATGTTTACTTTGAGGGCGCGCTGCCGCCCATCAAGCAGGCACTTAAAGCGAGCGTCGGCAATCGCCCCGTCGTGCTCGAGGTGGCGCAGCACGTCGGGCTCGGCCGCGTGCGCACTATTGCTCTCCAGGACACCACCGGCCTCACCCGCGGGAGCGAAGTCCTCGACACCGGCGCGCCGGTGTCTGTCCCGGTGGGCGAGAAGGTGCTTGGCCGCCTCTTCAACGTCGTGGGCCAGCCCATAGACGGTAAAGCTGCTCCCAAAGACACTCCGCACAACTCCATCCACCAACCGGCGCCACACTTCAAAGACCAGCGCACCAAAGCTGAGGTTTTTGGAACCGGTAGCAAGCCTAGCGACCGCCTCGCTCCTTTCATCCGCGGCGGCAAGGTCGGCCTCTTCGGCGGCGCCGGCGTGGGCAAGACGGTGCTCATGCAAGAGCTCATCCACAACGTGGCCAAAGAGCACGGCGGCTACTCGGTCTTCGCGGGCGTGGGCGAGCGCGTGCGCGAAGGTAACGACCTCTACCACGAAATGACCGAGTCGGGTGTCGTCGACAAAATGGCGATGGTCTTTGGCCAGATGAACGAGGTGCCGGGCGCCCGCGCGCGCGTCGGCCTCACGGGCCTCACCATGGCCGAGTACTTCCGCGACGAGATGGGTAAGGACGTACTCTTTTTCATGGACAACGTCTTTCGCTTTGTGCAGGCGGGCTCTGAGGTGTCGTCACTTTTGGGCCGCGTGCCGTCGGCCGTGGGCTACCAGCCGACCTTGGCTGAAGAGATGGGCCAGCTCCAAGAGCGCATCACCTCAACCAAGAAGGGTTCGATCACTTCGGTGCAGGCAATTTATGTCCCGGCCGACGACGTGACCGACCCCGCGCCGGCAACAACCTTTGCCCACCTCGACTCCACCATCGTGCTCTCGCGTAACCTCGCCTCAATCGGTATTTACCCAGCTATCGACCCGCTCGAGTCGAGTTCGACCGCTGTGGACCCGAACATCGTTGGCCAAGAGCACTATGAAGTCGCGCTCGGCGTGAAGCAGGCCTTGCAGCGCTACAAGGACCTCCAAGACATCATCGCCATCCTCGGCATGGAAGAGCTCTCCGACGAGGACAAGCAGACCGTCTACCGCGCGCGCAAGATCCAACGATTCCTCTCGCACCCGATGCACGTGTCTGAAGTCTTCTCGGGTATCCCGGGTGTGTACGTCCCGCTCGCAGAGACGGTACGCGGCTTTAAAGAGATTCTTGAAGGTAAGCACGACGATAAGCCGGAGAGCGCCTTCTACAACAAAGGTTCAATCGATTCAGTAAAGGCCGAATAGTATAAGCGAAGAAAACTTTCTTTAGAGACCGTCCCCTTGATGACCTGCAGTGTCGAAAAAGGAAGTTTTCGAAGCCTACACAACCATGTAAAAATTATATGCATCTCGTGATAGCAAAAGTTGATCAAGTATTTTTTGACGGTGAGGCCGTCTCCTTGACCGTGCCGGGGAGCCAGGGCGAGATGACTATTTTGGGCGAGCATATGCCGCTCATCACGACACTCAAGGCCGGCACTATCACTGTGCGCGCCGAGGCCGGCGAGCAGACGATGCAAATTGATGGCGGCGTCCTCGAGGTGAATAGGGAAGGCGCGACGGTGGTTTTGTAAAAAAATAGTTTTTACGATACAGTTTGCGAGGCTAAAACTTCGCTTTGCGAAGTTCACCCGACCTGCTTTGCAGGTTTAGGGGCCCATAGTTCAGCGGTAGAACGCGTCCATGGCATGGACGAGGTCGGGGTCCGACTCCCCGTGGGTCCACAATTTATTTCCTCTCCGTATAATTCGGTGAGTTTGATTTCAGAGCCTCAAGCGCAGCGCGGACACGATTGGCGAGAGCAGGGCGCAAAAGTTCCAGTGCTTCGTCGATAGGAGCGAATCGGTATTCATCAAGCTCATCGGCCTGGAGTTTTATTGATGCAATTTGCTCGTCACCGAGTGTGCCGCCTAAAAAGATAAATTGGAGGGAATCATACGCCGGAGCACCCTCGCGCGCAGGATTTTGCTGATACTGCACGTTTAAAAATTGTACTGAAGGGACTGAAAGGCCAACTTCCTCTTTAATTTCGCGCACACAGCCGTCGTGGGGTGACTCCATGGCGTCTATAGTGCCGCCAGGCACCAACCAATCGTCGCCCGTAATGTTGCCCAAGTCTGGAATGTCCGTAGAAATTGCGGGCTTGTGGTGGGAGCCACATATCCGGAACAGATTGCGTTAGCACGCCAGGAAGCACCGTCTTTGCCGATCTTAATACCTGGGATTGGTGCACAGGGCGGCGATCTTGAAGCCTCAGTTAAGGCAGCGAGGACTCAGTATGGAGGATACATTATCAATGCATCCCGCAGCGTTATTTATGCGAGTGGTGGCGTAGATTTTGCTGACGCAGCTTTGGCTGAAGTGCTTCGGATGAACAGAATCATTAACGAAAACCGAGTCTAGCTGAAATTCAGCTTGAACGAGTAGACTTGAATCGCACCCTTGGCTTCGGCCTTGGGTGCGGTTTTCTTTACATATAAAATCACATGCTACACTTTTGGTATGTTCATTGAGCTCGCGGATCTCGGGCTGTATTTTGTGCAACAACTTGGTGTGTTGCTGAGCGTTGGTGCACAGATAGTCCTCCTTATTCTATATCTACTCTCTATCAAAGACGGCGCTATCGATAACAAAGAACAGCATTTTCTCTCTGCAACCAAACGCATCCTCTATTTTGGAGTGGTGTGTATCGTCCTTTCAGGCATCCTCATTACAGGTATTCATTTTTCTGCGGCACAGATGACGGTTATTTTCTCACCCGCCTATATATTCAAATGGCTTCTCATTATCACTGCCATAATCTTGGCGTTGCTTGATTATACAGACAAGCCGTCTCTAGCCGTCACGAAGGGTTTCTCTGGTGCGGTGTGGCTTGCACTTTTCACCGTACACGTCTTGGCGCCAGATACCACGTGGGCACTTCTCGGTATCCTTTTTGGTGTGTGGGTTGTTGGATTTATGACGGTGTGGCTAGGAGTCACATTTGCCTTGGGTGGAAAAAGTCCTATGGGCGCAGCTGTGCAAACACCGCTTGAGATAAAGCCGCCCGCAGTTGCCGCGCCAAAACCCCTCCCACCACCCGAGCCGGTACGTGAACCTATTATTGAAAAACCACTTCCGCCGCCCGTGCCGCCTGTGGCCCCTCCGCCTGCGCCACAATCACCACCAAAGCCTGCCTTTTCTATCCCCACAGCTTCTGTGCAAGCGCCGTTTGTCTCTTCTTCCACCGGGCCGCTCGCTCTGCATCCGCATATTAGTGAAGATACCCCCTCCTTAGTGCCACCGCCCATAACCACTAGTGGTGCGAATACGATTCATGTGGCAAGCGACCATGTGACCGAACATCTGCCGGCGCTGCGTATCATGCCAACTAAACCCGAGGACCTCGAGACGCAGCACCGCGCACCTCTCGTGCGTTTTGGATAAATTATCGATGCTATACTTTTTGTGATGAGTTTTTTCAGCCGCCCAAGACACAAAAGGATAGTGGTGCTCCTCGGGCACCCCGACACCGCACAGACCCGCTCAAGCGAGGTCGCGCTGTTATATGAAAGCGCGGCGCGCAAGGCGGGGCACGACATAAAGCGTTTTAATATCGGCGAAATGAAGTTTGATCCTATTTTGCATCACGGCTACAGGACGATCCAAGAACTCGAGCCCGACCTGAAGGCGCTGCAGGAGGCACTGAAATGGGCCGATCACCTCGTCGTTATTTATCCAAACTGGTGGGGGACTATGCCAGCGCTCCTAAAGGGTCTGTTTGACCGCATGTGGCTTCCGGGATTTTGTTTTAGCTATATGAAAACAGGCGTGGGTGCTCATCTTGGGCTCTGGAGGCGTCTCATGAAGGGGAAAACTGCGCGAGTCATTGTCTTATCAGGCTCCCATCCATTCAAGATTTGGCTCATGATAGGTGATTATACAAACGAGATATATAGAAATATTTTGTGGTTTGCGGGTTATCGTACTCGCATTACCCGTTTTGGGCCATCTGAAAAGGCGCCGGAGTGGAAGTGGAACGAGTGGCGCAAGCATATTATCCGTCTTGGCAAACTCGGAGAGTGATGCGGCCAGAACTTGCTGGTTGGAAGATTGTGCTCGGGGGTATTCTCTTTTGCGCGGCGCTGTGGGTGGTGGTTGCCTGGGGCCCCAATAGCCTTTTGCGTTTCTATGCATCCCACTCGCAGGCGACACCTGGGCTTGTCTCCGGAGAGTATGGCGACGCACACGCTCAGGTCATGACACTCACTGAAACAGCAACCTCATCCGCACCACTTGTCATCGAAAATATTGCGACTACAAGCCCAGAGGGCATGGTGCCTTATATCGAAGTGGTCGAGAGCTGCGACTACGCCTACCAAGGCAAGTGCGTGCACATGCGCTCAGCACCGAGCCTTGGCGCACCGATCGTGGCAAACTTGCGCACCGGCATAGTGCTCAAAGTCGCTCAAGAGGTCGTTGTCGATGGCCAGGGGTGGTACCGTATCGCTGTTGACAATACTCTTTTCCACCCCGAGCGGGTGACGACCGATTGGTATGTGGCGACAAGCACTGTGCAACTGTTTTATGACCCGGGAGACAACTTTACCCCGCCTGAGGTCGCTACTACGACCAAACTCATTATTGTGAACCGCGCCGAAGAGATGCTCTATGCCTACGAGGGCAGCACACTCTTCATGAGCGAGCATATTTCAACTGGGCGCGAGCTCACCCCAACTCCGGCCGGCACGTTTGAGATATATAAGAAGACGCCAAGCCGCTACATGCAGGGGCCTATCCCCGGGCAGACCGACCAAGAGTACGACCTGCCCGGTGTGCCGTGGAACATGTACTTTACCCACGACGGCGCAGTGATCCACGGTGCCTACTGGCATGACAACTTTGGTCGCCCGTGGTCGCATGGCTGCGTCAATTTGCCGCTCGAATCAGCTAAAAAACTCTACGAGTGGGCCCCCGTGGGGACCATCGTTATCGTCCAAGACTAATCCACAGTTTGGCTGGGTAATTGGTTAAAAATAGTGTACAGTGCGCTCATCATGCAGATTTCGATTGGTATTGTCGGGCTCCCGAATGTGGGTAAATCAACTCTTTTTAACGCACTCACCAAAAAGAGCGTGCTTGCTGCTAACTACCCGTTTGCGACTATCGACCCGTCGGTCGGGGTGGTGGCGGTGCCCGACGAGCGCGTTGAGCGCCTCGCCGCATTTTCTAATTCTGAAAAGAAGGTGCCCGCCATTGTCGAATTTGTCGACATTGCCGGCCTTGTGAAGGGTGCTGCTCAGGGCGAGGGCTTGGGCAACCAGTTTCTCTCCCACATCCGCGAGGTAGATGCCATAGCCCAAGTGGTACGTATTTTTGATAACCCCAACATCGTGCATGTTGAAGAGGGCCAAGTAGACCCTGTGCGTGATATCGAGATCATTAACCTCGAACTCACCTTTGCCGACCTCGACACCGTCGAGAAGCGCCTCAACGCGCTCGAGCGCGACATCAAGCGTGGTGCCAAAGAGGTGCAGGTAGAGTATGCAGCCGTCAATAAAGCCAACGAGGCGCTCCAAGCGGGCAAGCTCGCGAGCTCTGCCGACTACACTCCCGAGGAGCGCGCGGCCATAAAGGGGCTCCACCTCCTCACTATGAAGCCGATGCTCTATGTACTTAATCGCGAAGCGGGCGGGCACAACCTAGACGAGATGCGCGACGGCCGCTATGGGCGCCTATTGGAGTTTATCGCCGCGAGCGGCGCACATTATGTCACGGTCGACGCGAACATTGAAAGCGAGTTGCGCGACCTGCACCCAGAAGACAAGGCGTCCTTCCGCCAAGAGTATGGCGTGTTTGATGACGGCATCAACGACCTCATTAAAGCGGGCTACTCGCTCTTGGGCCTCATGAGCTTTTATACGACCGGACCCGACGAGACCCGTGCGTGGACAATACGCAAAGGCTCTAGCGCGCCCGAAGCGGGTGCCGCCATCCACGGCGACTTTAAAGATAAATTCATCCGTGCAGAGGTGATTAACTGGCAAGAGCTCATCACCGCGGGTTCGTACGCCGCCGCGCGCTCGCAGGGCCTCGTGCGCACCGAGGGTAAGGAGTACATCGTCCGCGACGGTGATGTGATAGAATTTCTCCATAGTTAGTAGCTAACTCTTTTTACTATGCAAACAAAAACAGGGGCGAAGGATTTCTTTTTGTGGCTGGGCGCTATGGTCGCACTCTACTGGAGTACGGTTGCTTTTATCCTGCTCATGGTTGAGTACATCGACTACGCGCTCCCGAACGCACTTTCGTACTATACCGACCCATATCAAAGCGGCATCCCGTATGAGATGGCCTCTATTATTGTGCTCTTTCCTATAGCGCTCCTCCTACTGTGGCTGATCCGCCGCGACATCGCACAAGACAAAGCGCGTGCCGACCTATGGGTACGCCGCTGGGCGCTCATCTTCACGCTGTTTGTCGCAGGTGTGACCTTGTTATCTTTCTCACCACCTTCTTGCGGGGTGAGGACATCACATTCGCGTTTGTGCTCAAAGTGCTCGTGGTACTTGGAGTCGCTGCCATTGCGTTTATGCACTTCATAGCGGACCTTTGGGGCTACTGGAACCAGTATCCAAAGCGTGCACTTGCGGTTGGCTTTGGCGTTGGCGCGCTCGCGCTTGTCTCGATTATCGCCGGGTTCTTTATCGTGGGTACGCCGGGGCAGGCACGCTTGTATCGTCTCGATGACCAAAAAGTCTCTGACCTGCAGTCTATTCAGTCACAAATCATTAGCTACTACCAGTACAAGCAAAAACTCCCGCAGTCTCTTGCAGATTTAAATGACTCTGTCGGCTACTTTACGCTCCCAACCGACCCGCAGTCTGGCCAGCCATATGAGTATGACGGCTCTATTCATGTCGCGGCTGGTGCCGCGCCGATGTTTAGTCTCTGCGCGGTGTTTAATGCACCAAGCCAGGGCACTGTTGGCCGTGATATGCTCTCATACCCAGCGAGTGGATATAATTCAAAAAATGAAAATTGGCAGCATAGCGCCGGTCGTGTGTGTTTTGACCGCACCATTGACCCACAACTGTATCCACCTGCGACCGCAGTAGTGAAACCGCTGCAATAAGTTTTCTTTTTCGCAAATTGTGGTATTGTGTGCTCCATGAGTGAGAAGTACGATCATGCAAAGATCGAACAGAAGTGGCAAAAGCGTTGGGACGAATCTCGCGCATTTGCCGCCACCACCAACTCACACAAAAAGAAATCCTATCTCCTCGTGGAGTTTCCATACCCTTCCGGTGAAGGGCTCCACACCGGCCACGTGCGCTCCTACACCGCGATGGATGTTATCGCGCGCAAGCGCCGTGCCGAGGGTGGGGAAGTGCTCTACCCCATCGGCTGGGACGCCTTTGGCTTGCCGACCGAAAACTATGCCATCAAGACTGGCATACCGCCCGCTGAAGTTACCAAAAAAAATACCGATACCTTCCGCCGCCAATTGAAGAGCCTCGGACTTTCCTTCGACTGGGAGCGCGAGATAAATACCACCGACCCGGCGTACTACAAGT
>CAYSPK010000002.1:15415-18610 GCA_964432905.1 uncultured Candidatus Saccharibacteria bacterium
AAGTGGACCCAGTGGATCTTCCTCCAGCTCTACAAAAAAGGTCTCGCCTACAAAGCCAAGACGACTATTAACTGGTGCCCCAAAGATAAAATCGGCCTCGCCAACGAAGAGGTGGTCGACGGCAAGTGCGAGCGCTGTGGCAACCTGGTAGGGAAGCGCGAGAAGGAGCAGTGGATGCTCGCTATCACCAAGTACGCCAAGCGGCTTTACGACGACCTCGACCTCGTCGACTACATCGAGCGCGCCAAGGTGCAGCAGCGCAATTGGATAGGCCCCAGCGAGGGCGCGCATATCACCTTTAAAATCACCCCAGCCGACAATGAGCAAAAGGGTATAACCGTATTTACTACCCGGCCAGACACACTGTTTGGCGCTACCTATATGGTGCTCGCGCCTGAGCATCCCCTGCTTCACAGCGACCTCGTAGGGCAAGCCTTGCAAAATCAATCTGAAGTAGATGCCTACATTCAAGCAGCAAAAAAGAAAGACGAGATAGATCGCACTGCGGAGGGGAAGGAAAAAACCGGGGTTGAATTGAAAGGTGTCAAAGCAATTAACCCTGCCAACGGCGAGGAGATCCCGATATTTGTCGCCGACTATGTGCTCGGCTCCTACGGCACGGGTGCCATCATGGCCGTCCCTGCGCACGACGACCGCGACTTTGCGTTTGCGAAGAAATTTAATGTGCCGATTAAACAGGTGGTCATGCCATATACTGATACTGCTGGTGATTTTTATACAGGCGCTGGAACACTCATCAACTCCGGGCAATTTGATGGTTTAGATTCAGAGGAGGCGAAGCAGAAGGTCACTGAGTTTGTGGGCGGTGAGTGGGTGACGACCTTTAAGCTGCGCGACTGGGTCTTTTCGCGACAGCGCTACTGGGGCGAACCTATCCCGATGATCCGTTGCGAAAAGGACGGGTGGGTCCCGGTCCCCGAGGACCAGTTACCAGTCACTTTGCCTGTGGTTGAGAAATATCAGCCGACCGACACTGGTGAGTCGCCACTGGCGAACATCAAAGAGTTTGTTGAGACGACCTGCCCCACCTGCGGCGGGCCAGCCAAACGCGAGACCGACGTAATGCCTAACTGGGCCGGCTCGAGTTGGTACTTCTTGCGCTACTGCGACCCGCAAAACACCGCGGCTTTTGCCGACATGGGTGCGCTTAAGTATTGGACGCCGATAGATTGGTACAACGGTGGTATGGAGCACACCGTGCTTTACCTTCTCTATTCGCGCTTCTGGCACAAATTCTTGTTTGATATTGGCGTGGTGCCGACTCCTGAGCCCTATGCCAAGCGCACCAGCCACGGCCTCATTTTAGCCGGCGACGGCACCAAAATGTCAAAGTCGAAGGGCAATGTGGTGAACCCGGATGATTTGGTGCGCACCGTGGGCGCCGACTCACTGCGTCTGTACGAGATGTTCATGGGCCCGTTTGAGCAGGCGATAGCATGGAGCACCGACGGCGTCGTGGGTGCACGTCGCTTCCTCGAGCGCGTGTGGTATATGCAAGAGAAGGTTGCTGCAGCGCCAATGCGCGAAGAGACCGAGGTCTTGGTCCACCAAACGATACGCAAAGTGGGCGAGGACATTGAGACGCTCAAGATGAACACCGCTGTCTCAGCGCTTATGATCCTCTCTAATCATCTCCACGAGTTGCCGCATGTGCCCAAAGAGGCCTACGCTGCACTTGTGGGCCTTTTGAGCCCCTTTGTGCCGCATCTTGCCTCAGAATTGGCTGAAAAACAGGATATCAATCTCGCTATATGGCCTCAGTTTGATGCAAAAAAAGCCGAGGCGAAAATGGTCGTTGTTGCTGTGCAGGTAAACGGCAAGGTCCGCGGTTCGGTCTCGCTCTCGCCGCAGGCGAGTGAGGCAGAAGCACTCGCGGCCGCCCGCCAGGATCCGAGTGTGGCCAAATGGCTCGCCGAAGGGAAGGAGAAAAAGGCGGTATATGTGGCCGGACGAGTCATAAACTTCGTCCTTGACCGTTAATAATTGATATGCTATACAATAACACATTACTTTATGTCGCAATCAGCAGATAAAACCGGTTTTAAGCCAAAAGTCATCGTGCGCCGTCTCCTCACCTCGCTCCCCGAGCGCTCACGTATCGTACTGGAGGCCCGCTTTGGCCTTGGTAATTCTGCCGAGCGTGTGACTTTGGAGTCTATCGGCAAGCGCTATGACATCACCCGCGAGCGTGTCCGCCAAATTGAAAATCATGCCCTTAATGCGCTCAAGAAGTCGCCAGCATTCACTGAAGCACACGCCGCATTTGAAGAGCTCGAGCGCGTAATTGATAGTCTTGGTGGTATTGTCTGCGAAGAAGATCTTCTTTCCTTCATGTCAAAAGACAAGAGCATGCAGAACCACATTTACTTCCTGCTCGTTCTTGGTGATCCATTTAAATATCGAAAAGAAGATGATGAGGCAGAGCGTTGCTGGTATGTCGACCAAGAACTCGCCGACAAAGTGCACACAGCACTCAAAACTCTGTATGGGGGTCTCTCCGATGAAGAACTTATCCCTGAAAGCGAGATGATCGAACGCTTCCTCAAAGAGCTCGAAAATATCAACGCAAAATACCGCAACGAAGAGGTTATCAAACGCTGGCTTTCTATATCAAAGAATATTGGTAAGAATCCGCTTGGTGAGTGGGGCCACTCGGCGTCGCCCAACGTTAAGACCAAGGGGGTACGTGACTATGCATACCTCGCCGTCAAAAAGCATGGCAGCCCACTCCACTTCCGCGAAGTAGCCCAGCTTATCGAAAAAACTTTCCACCGCAAGGCGCACGTTGCTACCACCCACAACGAGCTTATTAAAGACAGCCGCTTTGTGCTTGTTGGTCGCGGCATGTATGCGCTCAAAGAGTGGGGCTACACTCAAGGTGTCGTGCGCGATGTTATCCGCGAAGTGCTGCGCGACAAGGGTCCAATGAGCAAGGATGAAATCATCGACAAGGTGCTCAAGGAGCGTCACGTAAAGCCGGGCACCATTGTGGTGAATCTCCAAAACCAAAAATACTTCAAGCGCGGCAAGGATGGGCGATTCACACTCGTGAAATAAATTCACAACACAGTAAAAAGGCGGACTCTGTTAATGATGTCCGCCTTTTTTAGCGCTTTTGAGTTTTGCAAAAAGCAGTATGAGGACGTATATACTCAGTACCCAAATAGTGAATGA
>CAYSPK010000003.1:0-5648 GCA_964432905.1 uncultured Candidatus Saccharibacteria bacterium
GCCGCTTCATGCACTTCGATCATACCGAGGTCGTCATTGCCAGCAATTGCAAAAAGCACACCCTTGGCGCCATTAACCGAGAGTTCGAGGAGCGGTGAGGAGACGGCTGCTTTTGCAGCGGTGGTCGCGCGATTTTCTCCAGAAGCCAATCCGATGCCCATAAGCGCTGAACCAGAGTTTTCCATGACTGCGCGCACGTCGGCGAAGTCGACATTGATGATGCCGGGGTGGGTGATGAGGTCGGAGATCCCTTCGACAGCCTGCTTGAGCACATCGTCGCACATAGCAAATGCGTTTTTGAGAGTCGTGTCTTTGGCGACCGAGGCGAGGATGCGATCGTTGGGGATCACAATGAGCGCGTCGACTTCCTTGCGCAAGTCTTCAAGGCCTTGCTCGGCCAAGCGCATACGCTGTTGTCCTTCGAATGAAAAGGGTTTGGTGACGACAGCGACGGTGAGCGCGCCGAGTTCCTTGGCTGTCTTGGCGACGACAGGGGCGGCACCGGTCCCAGTGCCGCCGCCCATGCCACAGGCGACAAACACCATGTCAGACCCCTTCATGGCTTGCTGGATTTCTTCTTTTGTTTCTTCGGCTGCGCGCTTGCCGAGGTCTGGGTTCATGCCGGCGCCAAGGCCGCGGGTGAGGTTTTTGCCAATATGAATACGTTTCTTTGCGAGAGAGTTGTGCAGGTCTTGGGCGTCTGTGTTAACAGCAATAAAGTCGACACCGCGCACCTTATTTTCCATCATGTGGTTGACCGCGTTGCAGCCGGATCCGCCGACACCGACGACGCGAATGCGCGCGAATGCTTCAATTTCAGGTTGTACTTGTGGCATATCCCACACACTCTAGCACTCTCGGGCTACTTTGCAATTTTGACCAAGGCACTCTTTTGTTTTAGGGTAAGAATTTTTTGAGCCAGCGCAGGAGATGTTTGGCGGAGTCCTTCATGTCACCAAAAGCGCCCGGCTCGTGCTGCTCGATACCTTCACCTTGGGTGATGCCCCACACAGTGAGCCCATAGGCTACCGCCCACACACCATTGTCGATTTGCGGCTTCACGCCAGCCTCACTAAAAGTTGCCATACGTGAGGGGAGTTTGAGAGCCGCCTTTGCAACGTCGGGTGCGTTTTGGATAAGCGCGCCACCGCCGCACAAGAGGGCGCCCGCGGGCAAGAGTTCACTTTTACCAATGCGTTTGAGGTGCGCCTCGATAGTTTTAAAAATTTCGCCGAGTCGGCGTGTGATAGTGTCGTCAACTTTTTTCTTTGGAAGTGGTGAATTAAGTACGGCGCCCTGTTTGAGAGCTTCAGCTTCTTCAGGGGCGATTTTAAGCGCGAGGGCGAGGTCGTTGGTCACGTCGCTACCGCCCAAAGGAAATACTTTAAGCGACACCGGTTTGGTATCTTCAAAAATGAGGAGCGAGGTTGTCTCTGAGCCAACATTTACGAGCATGCAGCCTACGCGCTTTTGCATTTTTGAGAGGGCAACAAAACTTGCTGCAATAGGCGAGGCGACAACATCCTCAACTTCAACCCCCGCTTCCTCAACCGCCTCAACAAGGTCAGTCATGTGTTTTTTCATGCAGGTAATAAATAGAGTTTCAACAGCAACGCGCATACCTTTGGTGCCGATGGGCGAGGCACCCAAAAAACCGACACCGTCGACCGAAAAGCGCAGTGGTATCGTGTGGAGTACCTCTCTATTAAGCGTGGTCGACGGGGGGAGCGCTTTGCGGCTTGCTTCAATAGCACGTGGAATATCGCGATCGGTAATTTCGGAGTCACCCCGCTCAACGACTGCTTCGCCACGTGCGAATCCTTCGTCGAGCCCCACACCCGAAAGGCCAACATACGCGCGCTTCACGGGGACGCGCGCAGCACGGCTCGCTTGTGCCACGGCAGCGGCTATAGAGCGGGCCGCTTCGGGGACAGAAATGATATAGCCTTGTTTGAGCCCACGACTCTCGGCATAGCCAGTACCAAGAATACGAGGAGACTGACGCGGATCTTCAGCCGCTTCAGCAATAACCACTTTTACATGGTACGTCCCTACATCAATTCCTGTTACTACTCTGCTCATTGGTACGAAGACCAAACCGTCGCATGATACGACGCTCTTCGCTCTCCATTGTAGCACCATGTGGCAACCCCTTTAAATGCAATAAGCCGTGGATAAACAGGTAGGCGACAAAAGTCTCCTTGTCCATACTATAGAGTTTTGCTTCTTTATGGGCGGTCGTTTTGCAGATGAGTATCTCGCCAGAGGTGGGCGAAAGAGGGAAGGAGAGTACGTTACTCGCCTTGCGCTTCTTTTTTGTCTGCCAGGTGACCTCGGTCATTTTCTTTGGGCCGAGGAAGGCAAACGAGAGCTCGTACTTTTTGCCGAGCACATAATCTTTAAGCTCATCACGCAAAACAGTCGAAAAAAGTGTGCGCTCCGGGCCGCTAGGCCGAGTCTTACCCACTTTTTTCGACTGTTTTGCTTCCTTGCTCAAAATAGAGGATTAGCGGCGGCGCGGGCCACGGGTGGTGCGCTCCATCATTTTGCCGAGCTTGATAAGCTCTTGAACCGTCTCGCGGCGCTTAATGACCTTAAGGGTCTGCTTGCGGCGCACCTCGCGCGACTTGATGCGCTCGTGGTAGCGGCGCGAGCGCATACGATTGATAAGGCCCGTGCCCTGCACGCGTTTTGAAAAACGGCGCATCAAATTCAACGGATTTTCCCCGTCAGTTTTTTGGACTTCTGCATTTACTGCCATGTGGGACTATCCTAGCATGCGTTTCCCCCGGGCGCAAGGCTAGCCTTTAAGGGTTTTGAGGAAGCGGGGGAGGGTCTGGAGGGGGACGATTTGCTGGCTCGAATTTTGCATCGAGCGCACGATAACCGTGCCATCTAAGGCCTCGCGCTGGCCCATAATGAGCAGGTGCTTGACCCCTTGTTCGCGGGCACACTGGAGCTGCGGGGCGAGGCTGTGTGAGTCGAAGGACTGCGCCACCGGGACTTGGGCTGCTCGCAGCATGTCGATAACGGTGAGCCCTTGCAGCTTGGCACGACTCCCCAGCTGCACGAAATATATTTTTGGTGGCTGTTGCTTGGGCACCACGGCCGAGTTTTGCTTCGTGACACCTTTTTTGCGGAAAAAGAAACTACCCGAGACCATAGCGCTATCTTTGCGGTTGAGTATGCGGCGTACATATTCGTCATATCGGCCACCTATACCTGCGACCACGGTAGCGTCCTCTTCAGCCAGTTCGAGTGCAAATACGATGCGCGGTTCGCGCTCATCGCCTACCAGGAGGTCGTCCACCGCATAGGGGAGTCCAATACTCTCGACATATTCGAGCACTTCGCGGAAATGAGAGCGGCTTTTTTCTGAAAGGAAATTCATCGCACGCGGGCCATCGAGCAGGAGGTCGCGGCAGACCCCGGTGGTGCAGGTATATACTTCAAGCGGGTTGTTGTTGGTAGCTTTTTGGCACGCAGGGCAGAGCTCTGAGAAGTGACGGCGCAAGTAGGTACTCAATTCGCGCTCAAAGCGAGCTTTGGAATCCTTATCACCAAGCGCGTTCATGCGGACGGTAGATACCCGCATGCCCCACTCCTGCATAATAGAGAACATTGTCTTGAGGAGCACGATCTCGCCAAGGCTTTCATTTGCTCCTACCACATGCATGCCAAACTCGCCCACGTCTCGTGGGTTGATGCCCGCTGGCACATGGGTTGGGGTGGTGTTTGCGTAAAACGTGAGGATGGGGTCGGTTCGCTTTGTGGTTGTGATATGGAGCGCACACGCCTCAACGCTAGTGGTGAAGGAATGAAATCCGCCGCGCCCACGGCGGGCCGGCATGCCATATTCAATTTCGCGCAGCGGCACAAATCCGTAAAACGAGGCAACATCAGCACAGTGGCGCAAGAAAGAGACCGGCGATAATCGTGGTGTCATGTGTGTTATATAAATAATTTATTGTGGTTCAGTGGCACTACCGGGGAATGTTGCAAATGATGAAAGAGGTAGCAGGCGCACAAACGCGCGTCCAACCATGTCTTTGCGTGGAAGGAAGCCCCACGCGCGACTATCCGAGCTCTCTGGGCGGTTGTCTCCCATAACAAAATAGTTGTCTTGAGGCACGACATAGTCGTGGGTGCCGCCGTTGCCTTGGTTAACCACATACGTGTCATTAACGGCAACTGTTTCGCCATCAACTTTGGTGATAGTGATGCCTTGGTCGGTAATGTGTACTGTTTCGCCTGGGAGCCCTATGATGCGCTTGATGAAAAATTGCGAGGTATCTTTTGGATAGCGAAAGACGATCACGTCGCCACGTTTGGGCGCGGCAAAGTGGTAGGTAAGCTCGTCGATGATGAGATACTGCCCATTTTGGAATGTTGGTACCATCGATTCGCCCGAGACGATGAATGGCTGTGCAACAAAAAGCCGCACAGGGAGTACGATACACGCGGCGAGTAATGCAAATTTGAGGAGTTCGATGAAAAAATTTTCTCGATGCACCTCAGACATGCGTGTATTGTAAGCGAGTGTATAAACAATGCAAGTTTTTTTGTCATCAAACAGCATGCTGCTTGCAACTTACTGCTCGATACACGATACTTATCCACGTATGTGGACTATTGTTGGGTTAGGAAACCCTGGCGGCGAGTACGACAACACGCGGCACAACATCGGGCGCGACCTTGTGCGCGCAATTGCAAAGGGCGAAGGCATCAAAGAGTGGAAAGATGATGCAAAGACGCACGCACAGCTTGTGCGCGGCGAATTTTTTGGCAAAAAAGTGACACTCGTCTTGCCCGATACTTACATGAACAACTCCGGCAAGGCACTCGCGACGCTCATAAAGAGTAAAAAAGATGCCGAGCAGCTGGTGGTGGTGCACGACGAGCTCGATTTGCCCTTAGGGAAGATAAAATTCTCGTTCGGTTCCTCGGCCGGCGGGCACCGCGGCGTGGACTCTATCCAAAAAGCGCTTAAGACGAAGGATTTTGTGCGTATCCGCATCGGTATTTCGCCCGCGACTGCGGCAGGTAAGCTCAAAAAACCCGAGTCAGACGACACGGTCGACTTTGTATTGGGGAAATTTAAACCAACCGAGCAAGAAAAGCTAAAGAAAGTGAAAAAGCTCCTCGCCGAAGCTTTGGAGCTTTTGATCACCGAAGGTGTTGACCATGCAACGATGGTCATCCACACCAAACAATAGTTTTTTATTTCTTATCACCCGAGAAGGTGAGTGCCATGCGCATCTCTTTGGGCTCGAAGAGTGAGATAGTAAACGGATAGCGCTTACCGAGCTCGAGGTTTTGGCGCAATTTTTCTTCAGAGCCAAACTCCGAGACGTGCACCAAGCCCGCGATACCCTCCTCAATCGAGGCGAGTGCGCCGTGCTTGTTGAACTTGATGACCACGCCTTCGACTTTGTCGCCCTTGTGGTACTTGTTCGATGCAGACTGCCACGGATTTTCTTTAAGTGCTTTGACTGAGAGTGAGATCTTACCGTCCTTGATGTCGATAATCTTCACCTTCACGGTGTCGCCGACCTTAAAGAAGTGGCGTGGATCATCCACGAGGCCCCAGTCGATCTCTGAGATGTGCACGAGACCTTCGGGACCTTCGTGGATCTTCACGAGGACGC
>CAYSPK010000003.1:5658-14998 GCA_964432905.1 uncultured Candidatus Saccharibacteria bacterium
GCCGGTGACCTCGCCCACGAGCGTGTCGCCAACCTGGTACTGCTCGATCTTCTCACGCTTCTCGCTGTCGTCTTGACCCTTCTCCGAGAAGATAAGCTTACCTTCCTTTGGCGCAGCCGAGATCATGGTGACGGTGAGCTTTTGGCCCACGAGTTTGCGCAGCTCGTCGAGGATGCGGTCCTTATCGCCATCGCTCACGCGCGGATAGTGCTCGGGCTTCAGCTGCGAGGCGGGGAGGAAGCCAGCGAGGCCCTGCCAGTCGAGTATGAGGCCGCCCTTGTTTGCCTCCTTAATAGGGAGTTCAAAGAGCTTCTTCTCCTTTACAGCCTCTTCGGCCTCGGCCCAGATAATGGCCTGGCGAGCCTCCTTGAGCGAGAGCTCGATATAGCCCTCCTTGGAATCGGTCGAGATGACCTTGGCGGCGACGGTGTCGCCGATGTTGACACGCTTAATAACCTCGCGCGCGTTCATGTACTCGCGGCCAAAGATGACGCCGGTACCAAACGGGGGGAGGTCGATGTAGAGGCGCGCGCGGTCGAGCGCGAGCACCTGACCTTCGACAATCGAGCCCTCCTTGGGGTACTCGACGATCTTTTCTGCTAAACCGGCCATAGCCGTATGCGCCTTTTCAGGCGAAAGTGTTTCTGTGGACATATTATTAACTTGTACGGTGAGTCCTCCTTTCGTGGTCCTTCGTTGCCTCAGGATCCCTACGGGAGATTACTCTCACGCGCTTGTCCGCCTTGGGCGGAAATTGCTGATAATGCAATTGCCAGTACTCTACACTATGTATATACAAATGAAAAGGCCCTGCGTTGCTGCAAGGCCTCACGGCCTTAGCCGGTGCCGCCAATACCACGGTCGTCGGTCATGGGAATCTCCTTAGGCCCGGGATTGGGCTGCTGGTGGTATTTATACATTAAAATTAATGAAAGTCAACTCTTTGCAGGCAAAATTTTACCCCGCGAACGCGAGGTTGCGGGGTGATTTGTATAATAAAGTAGATGACGCTGTACCCGAGGGTACAGCGTCGTGGCTGGCCGAAGCCAGAAAAACTCTTCGATTGCCGACCCTGAGTGTTCGCGCTATGCGAGCCCAGAATCGGCTTAATTAGCGAATCCAGGAAGGGTACTTCCCAGTCTTGCCTAAAGCCGGATCCTCCGGCGACTCAGTGCCCCCGTTGGGTTGATTTCCATCGTGCCCGTGAGATGGCCTTTGGATCGTACCCATCGTGTTTCTCCTTATCTCTGGTTGGTGGTCCTCATGCAGACGCTGTTACTGTGCCACAATGGACTTTTAGGTCTGAAGGGACTAGCGGTCTCGGACCCAGTCTGGCATCTCCAAAGAGGACCACCACCCCGACAATAACCCCAAGGCTATATATAGGTCAAGCGGTGAGGCTGCATAGTGAAAATTGAGGGCAAATATGGTAGAATAGGAACATATGGTTATCAGCTACCTCGGCGGCGAGTGTTTTAAGATCACCCAAGGCGACCTCACCATAGCGCTCAACCCCCCAGCCAAAGACTCCAAGCTCAAGAGTGCCCGCTTTGGCTCCGACATCGTGCTCGTCAGCCAAAATCACGAAGACTTCAACGGTGCCGACCAGATGTCCTACGGCGAGCGCGAGCCGTTTGTCATCATGGGCCCCGGCGAGTACGAGGTGCGCGGGGTCGCGGTGCGCGGCTTTGGCTCGCAGTCTCAGTATGACGGCGAGCATCTCAATACTATATATAGTATCCTTTTGGAGGGGACGAACCTCTGCTTTTTGGGTGCTTTGGGGAGCGCGACCTTGCCCCAGGCTGCCAAGCAGGAGCTCGACGACATCGACATTCTGTTTGTGCCGGTGGGTGGCGACGGCGTGCTCGACAAGGCCGAGGCCTACAAGCTCGCTGTCGCGCTCGAGCCCAAGGCTATCATTCCTATGCACTACACACCCGAGTCGCTCAAAGCCTTTTTGAAGGAGGCCGGCGCCGAAGGGGTCAAGCCGGTCGAAAAATTAACCACCAAAAAGAAGGATCTCGCCGACAAAGAGGGTGAGATAATCGTCCTTGCAAACTAAGTATGATAAAACGCTATTACAACCACATGCAGCAAAAGTCGACGCATGAGCGCCGGCAGCATGCTATGCAAGTCGCCTCGGTGGTGACGGTGTTTGTGTTTGTGGGTTGGCTCGCGACGTTTGGTATGCGGCTGAAGAGCGGTGCGGTCGCCAACTCGGGCAGTGGCCAAACTACCCAGCTCGCCAACCTTATTTCAACACAGCAGGTCAACACCAACACGCTCGAAGTGGCTACCTCGACCGATGACGCAGACACCCAGTAACTAACCGTATGGCACGCAAGAAAGATAAAGATATTCCTGATAGTACGATGTCTGCGCCGGCGCAAAGTGTCGTCGAGCGCAATATTTCACAAGAGATGCGCGAGAGTTATCTCGACTACGCGATGTCGGTTATTACCTCGCGCGCTTTGCCTGACGTGCGCGATGGTTTAAAGCCGGTGCATCGCCGCATCCTCTACACTATGCACCGTATGGGGCTCACGCCGGGCGCGCGCTTTCGCAAGTCGGCCGCAGTGGTCGGTGATGTGCTCGGTAAGTACCACCCGCACGGCGACTCCTCGGTCTATGACGCGATGGTCAAAATGGCTCAAGACTTTGCTATGCGCTACCCGCTCGTTTTGGGGCAGGGTAACTTTGGTTCAATAGACGGCGACTCGGCCGCCGCCATGCGCTACACCGAGGCCAAGATGTCGCGCATCACGGAGGAGCTCTTGCGTGACCTCGACAAAGACACCGTCAACTGGCGTCCCAACTACGACGGCTCACTCAAGGAGCCCGAGGTGTTGCCGGCGGTGCTACCTAATATTTTATTGAACGGCACGCTCGGTATCGCCGTTGGTATGGCGACCAATATCCCGCCGCACAACCTCACCGAAGTATCTAACGCGCTCACCCATTTGATAGAAAATCCTGACGCGACGACCGAAGATCTGATGGAGCACATCACTGGCCCAGACTTCCCGATGGGCGCCATTGCCTTTAATCGCAAAGATCTTCTGCACGCATATTCGACCGGCAAAGGCGGCGTCGTCACGCGCGGCCACGCCGAGATTGTCGAGGGTAAAAAGGGTGACTTTCAAATCGTCATCACGTCTATCCCATACCGCGTTAACAAGGCTGACCTCATCGTCCGCATAGCCGACTTGGTGCGTGACAAAAAGATAGAAGGCATCCGTGGGCTGCGCGATGAGTCTACCCGCGACATCCGCATCGTTGTGGAGCTGAAGGCGGGCGCTCACCCTCAAAAAGTTTTGAATTATCTCTACAAGCACACCGCGCTTGAAGACACCTTCCACTTCAACATGGTGGTGCTTGTCGACGGCGTGCCGCAGACGCTGTCGCTCAAGGGTATTCTCCAGGAGTTTGTGAAGCATCGTCGTGAGGTGGTGCGCCGCCGCACACAGTTTGACCTCACGAAGGCACAGGAGCGCGAGCACATCTTGCTCGGTCTCAAAAAAGCGCTCGACTTCATCGACGAAGTCATCAAAATAATCCGCGCCTCAAAGGATGTGAACGACGCGCGTCTCAACCTCATCAAGCGATTTAAATTCTCTGAGCTCCAAGCAAACGCCATTCTCGAAATGCGCCTCCAAAAACTCGCTAACCTCGAGCGCCAAAAGATCCTTGATGAATTGAAGGAGATCCAAGCGCTCATCGCCGAGCTCGAAGATCTGTTGAAGTCAGACAAGAAGATGCTCAAGCTCATTAAAGAGGAGACGCTCGAGGCGGTAAAGAAGCACGGCGACGACCGCGAAACCAAGATAGTGAAGGGCGCTGCCGGCGTCATCAATGTCGAAGATCTCATCCCCGACGAAGAGCAGGTCTTGGTGCTCACAGCTGGCGGTTATGTAAAGCGCACCAGTCCCGAGGAGTACAAGCGCCAAAAGCGTGGTGGCATCGGCGTCATCGACCTCAACACCAAGGAGGAAGACTTCGTCACCAACCTACTCACCACCTCGACCCACAGCGACCTGCTCTTCTTTACCGACCTCGGCAAGGCGTACCAGATCAAGATGTATGACATCGCCGAAGGCAAGCGCTCGACCAAGGGTAAGGCGATAGTAAACTTCCTTTCAATATCTGATGGCGAAAAAGTTTCGTCGGTCTTGCCAATGCGCAAGATAGAGAAGGAGGGCCAAAAGTCGCTCTATATGATAACGAAGATGGGTGTCGCGAAGAAAGTTGACGCGACCGCATTCCACGATGTGCGCCGCTCGGGGCTCATAGCGATGCGCCTCGATAAGGGCGACGAACTCATCTCAGCGCTCCTCGTTGAAAAGGGTGATGAAATCCTGCTCACTTCGCAAAAGGGCCAGGCAATACGGTTTAAGGAGAGCGATATTCGCGCGATGGGTCGCGCCGCCGGAGGCGTGCGCGGTATGAAGCTTGCAGCAGGAGACTTCATCGTCGGCGCCGATGTGGTCAAGAAGGGCGACACGGGTGCTGAAGTCCTCGTCGTCACCCGCAACGGCTTTGGTAAGACGACGCCGATCGATGAGTACAAGGTCCAAAACCGTGGCGGCTCGGGCATCATGACAGTCAAGTCAACGCCAAAGACCGGCCCGCTTATCGCCGCGCGCGTCGTCTCGAAGGATGCTGAAGAGGCGCCCGAGATCGTCGTCATCTCCAAGAAGGGTCAAGTCATCCGCACCGACCTCTCCGAGATCCCGTCTCTCTCTCGCTCGACGCAAGGTGTGCGCGTCATGAAACTCCGCGACGGCGACGCAATCGCGAGCTTTGTGTGTTTGTAAATGAAAAGGATGACAGGTCCTTGGCGTTTTTTAAGGAAGGGCCACACAGAGGTGGTGTGGTAAAGTGACTTGATATATCAAGTCACTCAAATACAACTTAAAATAAAAACAACGCACCCGCGGCCGAAGGCCGCGGGTGGGGGATTTACACGTTAATGCACAGTTTGTCCGTCTGGTGTTTTTTTCGGGATCTCGCCCCGGCGCACTGCTGACGGCCGTGCATCTGGCCTTGCCTCCGCAGGCTCAGTTTCAGGTGGTTCGGCGCCGTCTGACTCATCCTCAATCTCAATATCAACCGCCCAAACCCGATTGCCTGCGTCGACATGAATCTCAACACAGACACAACTTGAGAGATCTGTATCAGGAAAATGGGTAAGCGCTGCATCGACCAAAAGCGCATTGAGACTATTGATTCGTGCCCCGAGCCGAAGTATTCGGTTAGATAGTGCGGTGAGCGCTCGCTCGCTTGTCCTCAGTTCCCCCATAGCTTTCCCAAACGCAGAACCGCGCAACGAGAGCACGGTCTTCCTCCGGCTCTCATGGGCTTCTGATAGTTCCATATATTGCCGCTGAATATCAGTCATTTCCTGAATGACCACTTCTTGCGCAGCAACTATCCGCAAAATCTCCTCAGGTGCCGTGCCCAACAGGGTGGCGCCTGGGGGAGTTTCTGCCACCTCTTCTAGCGGAGCAGGAACACTCTTTTCCAAGAGTGCCTTTATGTCAGTGAGGGTCGGGAAGGAAGGCGTTTTTTTGTCAGCCATTGAAGTGTCCTCCAGTACTGCTGCGCTCACACTAACATAGGTGTCGTGTGGTGCAAGATCTACTCGCTAACAATTTTTTTAAAAATAAAAAGATGAAAGGATAGACGCCCACTTCGGTGGGCGTCTAGAGTCCAGTTGCACCAAGGCTAGTGACAAAGGAGATAGCTCACGAGTAGAAAGTAGCCGACGACAATACACATACCATGTTCCATGCCACACCTCCTGTCCTTTTTATATCCTACATATGCATTTGTTTCCACCACGACCTGGACAACCCAAACTCCAATGCAGGGTTCTTCTTTTGTGTGGGTGTACAAATGGCGGAAAGATAACTACAATCACCCGCGGAGCGTTTAGACGCATGGTTACAAACGCAGCAAAGGAGAACTGCAGTGCAACATTCGTATCGATGGCTAGTTAAGGTGGTGTTCGCTGTTGGGGGGATCTCCGCGTTTAGGCCACATTGGCTTAGGCTTGAGTCGGTGCCGGTCTTAGCTGCTGTTACGTTTATAGATATTGTCCATGTAATGGATGACTGTATTACGGTGACAATAGGCTGGACTGAATACGGAAGGCTAAGACAAACAACGATCAAAGGACTTGGCCTTTATGAAAAACGAGAAGTTCGCATAGCCAGACTATGGGTGCTCGTGTCGTTCGGTTTGACCGAAAATGACGAGAAGGGGTATCGCAGGTCTGAAACCCACCCAATCTCTCAGCGGCGCAGACTCCTGTTCGGGCAAATGTAATCGCCGGTACATATATGTCTGCACTTGCCCGTGGCGTGAAAGCGCCGCGGGTTTTTGTTTTGTGTATACTAACCGCATGCAAAAAGTTATTGACAAGCTCGCATGGCTGCATATTAAGGACAGGAAGGTCTTGTTTGCGCGCTCCGCGCGCGAGCCGAACATGTTTTATACCGTCGGCGGTAAGCGCGAGCCCGGCGAGAGCGATGTCGAGGCATTGGTGCGCGAGGTGGCCGAGGAGACGGGTGTGGTACTCATGCTCGATACCATCCGGCACCTCCACTCGTTTGAAGGTCCGGCGCATGGCCACGGGGAGGATACGATTTTAAAGATGGCGTGCTACGCCGCCGAGTATGCGGGCGAGCTTTCGCCCTCAAGCGAAATAGCCGAGCTCATGTGGCTCGGGAGCGACGACACCGCCCACACGACCGAGATGGGCCAGTCGATTTTGCACTGGCTGCGCGACCACGACCTGATCGATTAGTTTGACATTTCCTTCTCGCATAGTATGGTGCAACTAGGAGTCCGCGCCCAAGGGCGCTTTTGTGTAAACCAAGAAGGAGGCAGAAAATGCTCGATTTTCGCAGAGTAGATGAGGGTCGGTCGGTGCCAAGGTTTAGAGCGCGGATGACCGGCTCTGAAAGAGATCCGGCTCATCCATGGAGTCCAGCAAACGATGTTATGCCGTTGCGGCCCGGTGATCCGGTCGTGCCTGAGTTGTTGCATGGGTCCGAGCTGCCGCCGGAAGAGCTGACCGATGTGCACAGTTTGAGATTATGCACGTGCAGTCGGCGACTTCCTGCCGCTGAGTGTTGTTGCGTCGGTCGCAACGGCTGAACAATAACCCCCCAATCACCTCGGGCGGCTCTCCACGAGCCGCCCACAATCGTTTGAAAGGTGACTTGATATATCAAGTCACCTTTTGACTTTGGTTGTGAAAAATTTTCAAATAAAAAACGCATTTGCAAAAAAATTAAAAGTGGTACTGTTGCGGCGTGGCTATTTTGATACGGGGCGTTCGCTCGCTTTTTATCAGTAATGGTTCGTGGGCCCTGGGCTGTCTTGCTATTACTATAGGGTTTTTCGGATGGGTCTCGTCGGCCCATGCGACCATATTCTTCACGCCGTCACCGTTTGGTGACTTTTTTGATTCCTATACTGCGGGCGAGCTCGTGGGTCAGGGATTTTGGAGCGGCACCGCCAGCGCGTGGGGCGTAACCAATGCTTTCTGCTATAGCGGAGCGTGTGTAAGCTCTATGGGTACAGACGGTGCAGTTGTTAAGGCTGGTACTGAAGATCAAACCGGTCAGTTCTATGTACGCTTTTTAGTGGCTAGCGATTTAGCGCCCGGCACATACGCTACTGTTGGGTTTGGCTCAGACGCCGTTGCAGGGCAGTCCGCAATGCGCATAGAGGCCGACGGCCCTGGTGCTGTGCGGGTGGTTGATGGTGGTGGGCTCGTTATTGCATCAGGTTTGAGTGTCGGGCAGTGGCATCGCCTCTCCTATGACTGGAACATGAGTTCCGGTTACTGCGGCTTTGGTGCTGGGGTGGATGGTTCGTACGACATGACGCACCCGGATGCTGGAGATACGAGTAATTGTTTTGGCGGCGTGTATGCACAAGGGGTGATAGGGTCGATGCAATTTAGTGCGCATGGTCTTGTGCCGGGCCAAGTGCTCTTCGATGATATTGAAAATGGTGCAGAGGTAACCTCTTGCATGGGTTTTTGTGCGACGCCGCCAACGGTACTCACTGTCGCCGCATTGTCGCAGTCGCGCCGTGGCGCACAGGTGCCTGCGGGGGCGACCTTCTTGGGTGACGATATCCGCTTTTCGGCGACCACCAACAGTACACGGCAATTGCAACTCGAGGTTGAACTAAAGCCCGTGGGCGATGTATTTAATGGGAAAAAGACTCAGCTCTCGACAACATCGGCTGACGGCACGTTCACGCTTGTTGTTCATGACTTGGTGCCGCTCGCGCAGCAGTACACGCGGGATGGCAATATGCTCGGCTATCATTGGCGAGCACGTGTGGTAGATGCTACTACGGGCGACACATCAGATTGGAAAGAGTTTGGTGATGGTACTTCACCCGACTTTACTGCAAAAGTGGTGCCACTTTGGACGCAAGTAAGTAGTAATTACCCGAAAGCTTCAGAAGATTGGGCAACGCGAGATTATGCCTCTAGTGTTGACCATGATTGCGGTGATAAAAACGCCGCATATAAGGCAACCATAGGAACCTGTGGTTGCCTTATCACGTCATTCGTGATGTTGTCGCATTACTACGGGATAGAGCAGGGCACTGACGGCTCAGACGTGACGCCACTGACCTTCAACAATTGGCTCTCGGCACATAAGGGCTATGTAACGGTCCAACACGGCGGCACACTGAGCGAAAATCTGCTCGACTTCAACGCTGCGCGTAAATATTTTGGCGTCGAACAAAATGGTAAAACTTACTCATGGTTGCAGTACCACACCGATCCCGCCACACACAGCATCAAGATAACCGACCGAGGCGCTATCGGAGACTATCTCACAGCGCTCGAGCCGAACATATTCTTTAACTCAGCCGCTGGCCACTTCTTTGTGGCGACGAGGAAAGTTGCCGACACCTACACCATTAAAGACCCGTACTTCTATAATACGCAGACACTCAGCGACACTACCAACCGGGCGAATCATGTCCATGCGTACAACAACACCTTTGCCTACGCCATAGTACCCACGAAGCTCGGGACACCAAAGGTGGTGCAGGGCTACGCGACACTCTACCTCGCGTCGCCCGCAGAGCTCTTGGTTATAGACCCGCAAGGTCGGCGCGTAGGCAAAGACCCGCGCACTGGTACTACCTATACTGAAGTGCCGGAGGCAAGCTATGAAGTTTCTGACCCTATAGCAACAAGCGAAGATGCTGTTGTGCCGGGCTCAGTAGATCAAACCAAAATACTCACACTACCAACGCTTGAAGATGGTGCCTACACGGTAGAGGTGATAGGTACTGGCTC
>CAYSPK010000003.1:15008-18480 GCA_964432905.1 uncultured Candidatus Saccharibacteria bacterium
CATATCAGCTCACGTCGGTGGTCTCTGGTGATACGGGGATTCCCGCCAGCAAGGTTTTTGTTGCCAGTACGACACCGGGTGCTGTGGTTGACTACACCATGATGCTGACGAACCAAACAGTAACACTCACTACTGACGAAGTGTTAAAGACGCTGGTGACGACTATTGAGCAAGCAAATCTCAAAGCGGTAAGCAAGGCGCTGCTCGCTCATGTGCAAAATATTAAGCGAGCGTACGCGAAAGATAAGCCATCACTGCAGACGATGATAGGTGCCATGTCTTGGCAGGTGCGTGTGCTGCGCGGGACTCAGATACCACCAACTACGGCCGATGTCCTGCTGGCGCTCTTGAGTGCGTTACAATAGATACATGAACAAAAAGTTATTCCTGCTCTTGTGCATGCTAGTGCTGGCGGCGCTTGCAGCAGGATGGTTTTTTGGGCGTTCGTACCTACCACTCTCGCTCAATAAAAATGCTACAGGAGAGGGAAGGTGTCTTGGGCCGGGAGAAAAGGCAGTATACGAAATTGTGCAAAAAGGCCAGCCGGCGATTGCGCGGGTCCGTGTACTCGATGCCGCAAGTACGACACTCTGGACGAGGGATATAGAAATATCTGATTCGCAGGAGTCGGTGAATATCATTCTCAGGAATTGTCATATTTACTTTTCGTATGAAAAGAATTTTGACATGAAAAAAGGAATCCCGTTGCCCGGGTTTGTATATCAAATACGAAAGACAGATTATTTTAGTGAAGCGAGCAGTATTTTGCTGGTCACTTTGTCCCAGAGTGAGACGGGGGGCATTAATGATCGAACTAGTTTTTATGGTCGCATATATACAATCGACCCTTCAGAAAAATACATAACTCTAAATCAAGGATATTTGGGTGATGATAATTACGCTCTTGTTATGAAAGATATCGATACGGGAAAGGATGCATATACGCTGCGCCTTGTTGATCTGCTCAAGAAATATCCACGTGCTGGCGGGAGTTTTAGTGGAGGCGAGTGGATGGAGCGCCCAGACGGCGTATGGCTTGTTGGAGATATATATGAGGGGCCGCGGTGGAGTGCGTACTACTACATCAAACGCGATACGTGGGAGACACGTATTTACGAAACACCAGAGGACTATCAAGCTGGGGTAGAGCGTTCAGCGCCAGCGTTTGCACCGTATCTTGCCTATACCAACATCATAGATTGGACGGGCCTGCCCGAGGCGGATGACGCTTTGGTGGCGCAACAGCGGGCCATAAGGCTTACCAAAAAACTCATCATCGCGGATCTCAAAACGGGCGCGACCACGACCATTGCCGAAGTGCCTATCGTGCTGCACCACAAGTTTAGGCCCATGTGGTTGAGTGACACGACGGTGGAGTACACCCTGCCGGATGGGACAAAAAAGCAGTACACTGTCCACGACTAAAAAATTCGATATATACTAGTGGGGTGGAGAGTTCGTTTTTGCATCCAACCAAGACGCTGGAGGCCGCGCATGTGACCGAAGGCATGATGGTGGCCGACCTCGGCGCAGGCTCGGGGTTTTTTACCCGTGCGGCGGCGCGCATAGTCGAGCCGGGTGAGGTATGGGCCGTCGACATCAACGGCGAGCTTTTGGCGCGCATCAAAAATCTTTCGCTCGCCGAGGGGCTCCACAATGTTGAGGTGATGCGCGGCGACATTGAAGACGTGCGTGGCAGCAACCTACCTGCCAATCATTTTGACTTTGTCATACTCACTAACGTGCTGTTTGCCTGTGACGACCGCTTCGCGGTCGCCCGCGAGGTGGAGCGCATCATGAAGCCCACTGGCCGCGCGCTCGTCGTAGACTGGAGAGGCTCGTTTGGCGGCATGGGGCCGCACCCCGACCATGTCATCACTATTGGTGCTATGCGCGACCTCTTTGAGCAGGCAGGACTCTTGTATGTGCAGGATGTGCCGGCGGGGCAGTACCACTGGGGATTTATTGTTCGCAAAAACACACATGAGGCTGCACAATTAGGCATATGAAATTAACCACTTTTCAGTTGGTCGTGCTCGGCTTCTTTGGGCTTTGTCTCTTGGCGGGCGTGGGGATTTTTGCGACCGTAAATAATGCTGGTAATTCAAGTGTTGGGCATGTGGTCATCTGGGGGACCGCCGATAGTGACACAATGGAAAATTTGTTGACAACTTTGCGTAAGTCGGACCAAAAAACTTTTGATCAGGTGGAGTATGTACAAAAAAATCCTGCGACGTACGAGCAAGATCTAGTCAACGCGATGGCAGGAGGCACCGGCCCCGACCTTTTTTTGTTAGGGCAAGATATGGTGACATCGTTTAGAGACAAAATAACCGTGATCCCATTTAGCAGCATGTCGCAAAGCACGTACGCGAACGCTTATATAGATGAAGGGGAGCTTTTTATGACGCCAAGCGGGGTGCTTGCGCTGCCCTTCAGTGTTGACCCGCTCATTATGTATTGGAACCGTGACATGTTGTCGACTGCGAGCATCGCCAAACCGCCCGCAACATGGAACGACTTTCTCGACATGGCACCACGTGTGACGGTGCTTGATGCGGGGAATAATGTGAAGAAAAGCGCCGTGGCGCTCGGCGAGTGGAGCAATATCCGCTATGCAAAGGATATCCTCGCGACGCTCTTTATGCAAGCCGGCGACCCTATCGTGGTGCGTGATGCAACCTCTGGGAATCCAAAGCCGGTGCTGGGTACAACACCGGAGGGTGCGAGCGAAAACCCGGCCGCCTCGGCGCTCCAGTTTTATACCGAGTTTGCTAACCCGACCAAAACAATCTACTCATGGAATCGCGCGCTCCCCGAGTCGCAGAGCGACTTTGTTGCGGGCGATTTGGCTGTATATTTTGGCCGTGTGAGTGACTATCCGACCATCGCGGCACGCAACCCAAACCTGCACTTTGCTGTAGCCGCACTACCGCAAATAGATGGAGGTTCGACTCGCATGACCTTTGGCGAGCTCACTGGGGTAGCCATATCTCGCGTCTCACAAAATCAAAATGGCGCGCTCGCAGTTGCGCTGAAGCTCACCGACCAAACAGCAATTTCGACTCTTGCGGGGCTCACCCCGCTGCCGCCAGTGCGTCGCGATGTGTCGGTTGATACCTCAAACAACGCGGCAGCAGCAGTCTTTAATCAGTCGGCACTCATAGCGCATGGCTGGCTTGATCCGAACCCAACAGCGACCGATGATGCGTTCAAGAACATGATAGAATCGATAGTGAGTGGCAAGAATGTGCCATCGGGTGCCGTCTTCAACACGACGCAGATACTCGGCACCCTGCTCGGGACTAACGTCATCAAATCACAATGAGAAACTTCTTTCTAGCACTCGCTATCGCCTTGGGTTTTGTGGTATTTGTTCCGCATGTTGCATTTGCACAAGTTGATAGCGGTACGTGGGACCAATCCAGCACTGGCAATACTGGCAGTACGGGCACTTCATATGGCAATTCTG
>CAYSPK010000004.1:0-18017 GCA_964432905.1 uncultured Candidatus Saccharibacteria bacterium
CCATTAGCTGAAGAGATCGCACTTGAAATGGGCGTTGATGTCGACAAGATTTACCAAATCGAAAAAATTGACCAAGACACCGTGTCTCTGGAATCACCAGTTGGTGATGCAGACGAAGACGGTCGCTCGGTCTTGGGCGACTTTATTAAGGACGACAAGATCCTCTCGCCCGACCAAGAAGTGGCGCGCCGCATCCTTGCCGACCAGCTGCGGGAGATTCTTGAAGAGCTCTCCCCCAAAGAGCGCGAAATCCTCAAGCTGCGCCACGGGCTCGAAGACGGCATCTACCACACGCTCGAAGAGGTGGGAAAGAAGTTTGGCGTCACCCGTGAGCGCATCCGCCAAATCGAGGCGAAGGCGCTTGAGCGCATCCGCACCCACGACAAAGCCAAGCGCCTGCGCAGCTACTAAACCACCAACAAAAACCTCCGCTCAAAGCGGAGGTTTTTTTGATGCGTCAAGCTTGCAAGAGCCGCAGAGCCTCGCTTGCTTTAGGAGCGAAGAAGCCCTGTTCGCGCATAGTGCGGAAGGTCTCAATTTGGGTGAGGTAGTTCAGCATGTCGTTGCTCATCGAGGTGATATATACTTTTTTGCCGCGACGCTCGAGCTCTTCGACTGCCTCGGCGAGCATCTCACGCCCCTCGTGGTCGAGACTAAAGAGATTGCGCATACGCACGATAACTGCCGCTACGTCGCTACTGTGCGCGAGGTGGCGGAAGTTTGCTGCGTGGTGGCCTGCATCGATGTAGCCCATGTGGCCCGCGAGACTATACGTGAGCACATCGATTTTTTTGCCGTGCTGAAAGTGGATGGTGCGCTGGTTCTTCTCCTCGGCAATCGTGCCGTCCGCAAATCGATACCAAATGTCGAAGCGGCCATGGCTCACGCGGTTAATGAAGAGGAAGAGTGCAATACCGGCACCTACCGCGACTGCATCGCCCGCATTACGCACCACAGTGACGAGCGCCACGAGCACCATGATCCAAAAACTCGACTTCTCAAAGCGCCAAAGCTCTTTGAAGAGCGACACCTCAATGAGCCCAATCGCGGTGTTTACGAGCATTGCGGCGACCACTGCTGCCGGCAGGTAGGAAAAGAAGGGGAGCACCACAAGCGCAATAAGCGCGGTGAGCAGGCTCGCGATGAGTGCTGAGGTACGGTGTGTAGCGCCGGCCTTGATGTTGGCGCCAGTGCGGATAAAGACGCCGGTTGCCGGCAGACCACCCATGACGCCCGAGCCGATGTTGGCGAGTGCAAGCCCAAAAATCTCGCGGCCACTCGATGACTCGGTGCGGGTGATTTTGTCTGCAAGCTTGGCAGTGATGAGTGTTTCAAGGATCCCAATGACTGCAATGAGCGCCGCAGTTTCAAACAAACTATAGAGCATCGCATGGTCGCGCAGCACGGTCGCGATGGTGTCGAGGTGGGGCACCTGGGCGAGCGTGCCGTGGAGCGAGCCAAATTTATCTGAGAGGAGTTGCAGGTTAAGTGGGAAGAAGTTTTTCTCAAGAGCACCAAAGATGATACCAAGTACAGCTACGGGAATAATGGCAGGAATTTGTTTTACAAAGCGTTTGAGGATGAGGATGAGTGCGAGCGACACAGTAAATACAATAAACGCGGTCATATTTATCTGCCCCACATGGTGCGCAAAGAGCCAGGTGTCACCAAGGAAGGTGCCGGTGCGCTTGAGGATGAGGCCTGTTGCATCAAAAAGTTGGCCCGCAGCTATGCTAATAGCCACGCCCGCAGCAAAGCCATACATCACGCTCGAAGGGATGAAGTAGAGAAACTTGCTCGCGCCCAAGAGCCACACGACAAACAGGATAAGGCCGGTTGCGATAGCAAGGAGTGGCAAAATTGCAGGCCCGAGCCCGTGCGCCGCATCAAGTTGAACGGCAAAGAGCACGGTCGTGAGTGCTCCCGCGGCACCTATGATGTTGTAGTTGTTGCTGCAAAAAATTGCAGCGATGCCGGTCGCCCATACGCCGGTGATAAGGCCGGGTATAGGGCCTGCGCCAGAGGATATGGAAAGGGCGATAGAGAGCGGGACCGAGATGAGAGCGACGGTGATGCCTGACTTCCAGTTTTTTGAGATGAGCTGTGTAGCACTTTGCACACGAATTTTCATAGCAGAAGAACTATTGCGATAAGTCAATAAAATACACGAGACCTGCTTTCGCAGGCCAGCCCAACCATCCTACCTCGTTTATAAAAGGCTGCAAGTTGGCATGAAGACGCCCCGCGCGAGCAATGGCTCGGCGGGGCGGTAAGGTTAACGGTCAGCCGTCAGTCAGCGGCAGTTGCGAACACATCCTGCTGATGCAGCATACATATCGTTGCGCTAGTGAAGGCGCCAGCGACGCTTGGTATTTTGCGCGCACCATCCAGGGTGATCCGCAGTGGAAGCCGCTGCTTCGGCACGTTCTCGGTATAGTCGGATAGGGAAGGTTCTACAGGGTCTCCCGCTACGAATGCATACACGGGAGCATGAATCCCCAACGCTTTGAGGTTTGTTGCAACAAACTGCCGCTGGCGTTCCATAACAGTATTTGGTGTGGCTCATCGGCGAAGGGCTTCAGCGACTCCCTGGTAGCCGAAGAACGGCGCAAAGATGAACAATTCTTCCCGTTGGGCCTCTGCCAACTCACGTGCGGCTGGGGCGGTACTGAGTATGTCCCAGAACAGCTCTTGGGCCCGTAGACCATCATGAACGCTGGCTAAAGCTTCAGATAATTTCGCGCGCAAATTACCGTCTCCGTCGAAAAACCACGCCTTAGGTCCAAAAACCGCCCGCAGGGTGGGGACGACTTGGTCGAATAATTGCGGAAGTATATTGCCTGCGCAGGCAAAGAAGGGATACAAACAGACTTGGTCGTGCATCAGTCACTCCACTTGCAGTAGTTATGCCGGATACATATATCGCCCAAAATGAGCAACCAGTTTCGAATCCTACTCCTGTACCTAATTCATTTCAAGCGCCGCTATACACACGCCATAAAAGAATAAACCCGCACTGCTCCAAAGGAACAGCGCGGGATTTGCCATAAGACAAGCAGGTCAATTGGAAAGGATAGCATGCAGACAAATGGCCAAGAAGGCGCCGATTGCTATAAGCAGGCCCATAGTGGCTCGCTGACAATTCTTTTTATCGAGCATTGCCGCCCCGAGCCCGTCCAGGGTGTCCGTTGTTAAACGTTTTTCTGACATGAGTCACCTTTGCACAAAAACCGTTCTCCAGCATACTACGCCAAAAACTAGTTTCAAGCGGCGGGGTGAGGATAACATTGGTATACTTCCTCCTATGGTAAAAGAGGGGAAATATCCGATAGCGCACTGGAGTCACTCCTCGCTTTTGGCGTATTTGCGCAACCCTTTGGCGTGGTACAAGCGCTATGTCGAAGAAATTTTTGATACACCCTCCTCGCCCGCGGGGGTGGTGGGGCGTGCGGCGCATGTGGCGCTCCAGCATTTTTATGAGCTCAATCTTGCGCCAGAGGAGCGCGACGCGGCCATCGCCTTTGGGCTGCAGTATCTGCGGAATGTCGCCGACTTTGAAGTCAATTTTGGGAAGGCAAAGTCCAAGCGCGCCAAAAAGGAGAAGCGCCTGGCGATGGAGCGCGAATATGTGCAGGCTATCAATTTTTATCTCGCCAAGCCCCCGCGCCACAAAGTTCTTGGGGTCGAGGTGAAGGGGACAGTGCGCGTGCAGGGGCTACCACTACCCATTAAGGCGGTCTCCGACCTGGTGGTCGAGTCAAAAGTTGAGCGCGGCGCGGTAGATATCATTGACCACAAGTTCGTCGACTCGTTTAGCCCACTGAAGGGCGGGAAGTCGCTCTTCGTGCTCCAGGCGCTGTTTAATTACTACACAGTGGCGTCGCTGTTTAGCCGGCCGGTGCGGCGTTTTGTGGTCTATGAATGCAAAAAGTCACGCAATGCCGACGGCAGCCCGCAGCTGCGCCGCTATGTCATAGACTACGCCAAGTGCCATGACGACTTCATCGTCTTCCACCGACTGCTCAAGGACGCGACGCAGGAGATAGGTCGCACCCGCCACTTTCTCCCCAACCCCTCTGACATGTTCGAAGGCGAAAACTCTTTCGACATCTATCGCCTCGGGCTGCTGGAACAATAAAAAACAGCCCCGGGTCGCGGAGCTGTTTTTTTATATGTTACTTAGTGTGTAGATGGGGCTGTTGGAGTCGTGGAGGAGGTGATGGTGCCGCCACCTTGCGCTGTGGGGACCTGTGCTAACACTTCGTCGATAGCGGTGCGCATAGAGTCGTACGGCTGGTTGCCTTGGAGCGCTACAGCGTCAGCGCCCACCATGATAAGGGTGAATGGTGTACCTTGGGCGCCTAAGGAGATGGCCTCGTTGTAGCTATCGGACACTTTTTTTGTGAACTTGCCGCTGCTAAGGCATTGGTTGAAGGTGTCGACATTAAGCCCTACCTGCTGCGCTATTTTCGGCAGTTCAGCAGGGTCAAGCCTATCCTCGCCCGGGGTCACGGCATACACTTGGTCGAGATACTTAAAGAACGCTGCGTCGCCACCTTGGTCGGCTGCGCACTCAGCTGCCTCAGCCTCTTTAGCGGCACGCTTGTGGATCTGCGTGAGTGGGAATGGACGGTACACCCACGCGACTTTGCCCGACTGGCCGTAGTAGTCCATGATCTGGTGCATGGTGGCATTAAATGTCTTGCAGTAGGGGCACTCAAGGTCTGCATACTCGACTATCTTGACAGGCGCTTCGGGGTTGCCGAGGATGTGGTCTACTTTGGGGTCATACGAACGAGCTGTGACATTGGTTGCGCCGTTGCCGGTCGTTTTGATGTTCGACTTACCAACAAAAAACACCGCTCCTGCTATCATTGCGCCCGCGACCACGATAGTAATAGGTAATACAAATTGGCTTTTCATATATTTTACTAGTTATGACGCAATTTTATCACACATCGCAAAGATGTCTCCTTGTGTAGACTAAAACGGCAGGGTGTGGGTGAGGACGGGGGTGTCGGTGACCACCTCCCATTTGGATGGGTCGAGCTTTACCTCGCGCACACCGTCGAAGTCCTTATATTTGAGCGACTTATTTTTCTTTGCATAGTCATATATATCGCGCGTGACCTTCACGTCTGCCTCGCAGTACTCACGCAGCTTCTCTAATTCGCCCTGCTCAAACCACTTCACTGCATCGAGCCCGCTCGCTATTTTGCCTTCGCCGAGCGTCGCTTGGGCGATGTTGTCGAGTTTGAGTCGGCGACCAAGGACCGCGCGTACTTCCTTTAGGAGGTCGACACTTTTGATTTTGGTGAGGTCGCCCGGGTAGTATTTGTTGAGAATGGGAATATCGAAGTGGTCGGAGTTGTAGCCGATGAGGATGTCGGTGCGTTCGAGAATTGCCCACAGTTTTGGCAGCTCATCTTTAAAGTAGCTCGAAAACTTTTTGGTCTGCGAGTCCCAGATGCTCACGATGGTGAGCTCTTGATTAGTAAAGTCTGGCTGACCGAACACTTCGCCGGTCGTCTCTATGTCGAAAACTATTTTGCGCATTATGAGTTGAAAAAGTGGGCGAGCCCCTCGCGTGGCGCGGCGGTCTCCTCGCCTGTGCCCAGATCCTTAATAGTGAAGCTGTTTGATGACTGTTCGTCCTCGCCGATGACGATGAGATAGGGGATGGCGTGCTTGGTGGCGGTTTTAATTTGGTCGCCGAGCTTCTTTTCGCCAAAATCGAGTGCTGCGGGCACATTTGCAGCACGCAAGTCTTTAGCGACGCCCATAGCGAACGCAGTGAGCTCTGGTGAGGTGACTGCGAGATAGACGCGCGTCGGCGGGATATACGGTGGTAGCAGTTTGCGCACTTCAAGGAAGTTTTGAATGGAGACATCGCCCATGCCAAAACCAACCCCAGTAATAGACTCGTCGTCGAAGAGTGCGGTGAGATTGTCATATCGGCCGCCACCAAAGAGTGCGCGATTGTTGTCGGGGTGGGTGTCGTAGATTTCAAACACAACGCCTGTGTAGTAGTTAAAGCCGCGCACAATAGACGGATCAAAGACGGCGTTTGCAATGCCAAGCTCCTCGAGCGCTTTGATAACTCTCGCGATATCCTCGGGCTCATTGTCACTCGCGAGCGCTTCTTCGGGGACGCCAAGTTCGGCAAGTTTTGCATCAAACTCTTCCTTTGGCATTTTACCTTTGCGATCTAACAGGTTGATGAGTTCGCGGGAAGCTACGTCAGAGAGCCCGTGCTCGCGCACGAGCTGGTCGAGGTAGGTGCGGCTGCCAAGTTTGATAACGAAGTCGCTATCCTCAGCACCAAACGCTTTCATGAGCTCGTAGGCAACTTGTAAAATCTCGACATCTGCTTCAGCCGACTTTGAACCAAAAAGGTCGACATTAAGCTGCCAGTGCTCGCGCAAGCGGCCGCGCTGGGGGCGCTCATAGCGAAAAACGTTTGGTATAGAAAAAAGACGCAGTGGGAAACCGAGCTCACGGCGTTTGGCCGAGACCATGCGCGCGACGCTGGGCGTCATCTCGGGGCGCAGGGTAACCTCGCGCTCGCCGCGGTCAACAAACGTGTAGGTTTGCTCATTCACCAACTCTTCATTGTCGTTGCCTTTTGCTTTGTAGAGTTCTGCAGGCTCGAGTACTGAGGCGTGGTACTCGACATACCCAAAGCTCTGTGCCACGCGGCGGTAGGTTGCAAAGAAGTAGTTGAGGAGCGCCTGGTCTTCAGGATAAAAATCGCGCACTCCCTTGTATGGATCGGTCGAAAGGCGGTTATTTTTGGACATATTGCTCTTGGGTTGTATTCTAACAGAAAACATCGACATGAACGAGAAGATAGATGACATCCGCCACCTACCGCGCCGTCGCCCGCATGCGGCTGGTCGCGTGCTCAATCTCTACAAGCGGCTGTGTGAGACGCCGCTGGAGCGCCTCGAGCGCCTGCGCGCAGAGAAGCCCGAGTATGCGCACGAGGTGCTCTCCTACGCGGGCCGGCTCGACCCCATGGCTGAGGGCGTTCTTTTGGCGCTGGTTGGCTCAGCCAACAGCAACCGCAACGCCTATTTAGATATGAATAAGGAGTATGTGCTCGACGTGCTCTTTGGATTTTCGACCGACACGTATGACATCTTAGGTCGGGTGATGGAGCATGGTGACCCTTCTATCCTCACTAAAAAAATGATAGAGAAAGGGCTTAACGAATTTCGCGGCTCCTTCGAGCAAGAGTACCCACCATACTCCTCAAAAGCGGTGGAGGGTAAGTCGATGTTCGAGTGGGCACGCTCAAACATGCTCTCGACTATTGTCGTGCCACACAAGACGGTCAATATATATGAAATTGAACTCGCAGGCGTCTATAAAATAAACGAAAAGACCTTGCTCAACTATATCGAGCAGCATGTCGAGAAGGTGCAAGGCGACTTCCGGCAAGAAGAGATCATGCGCCTCTGGCACCGCCACTTGCGCCAAGATGGCGACCGCGAGTTTGCCTGCGCCACCATCAAAATCTCCTGCTCCTCGGGCGCCTACGCGCGTTCCATAGCCCACAGTCTTGGTATCGAGCTGGGTGTACCGGCTTTAGCCCTCCACATCTTGCGCACTAGGGTGGGGGAGTATACGGTGGAGAAATCAATAAAATAAAAAAGCAAAACGGTGACTATCTACATAAAAAGTGACTTGATATATCAAGTCACTTTTGCTTACCAAATCATCTGGCGGCGAGTTTGTTGTAATGGGATTACCAATCCAATTCACCGGTTTTGTATTCTGTGACGCGGGTTTCGAAGAAGTTTTTCTCCTTTGGCATGTCGATAATCTCGGACATCCAAGGGAAGGGATTATCTTTGTGGTACTGGCGCTCGAGCCCAATGCGCTCGAGGCGGCGGTCGGCTATATGTTCGACATACTGCTTCACGGTCGTTGGGGTGAGGCCCACTATGCCGCGCGGGAGTGCGTCGTCGGCGTACTTCTTTTCGAGCTCGACGCCGCGCATGATGTTTTGGGTCAACTCTTTCTTAAACTCGGGCGTCCAGATCTCGGGGTTTTCCTGCACGATGGTGTTGATGAGGTCGGCGCCAAAGGCAAGGTGGACCGACTCGTCGCGCAAGATAAATTGGAACTGCTCGCCCACACCCACCATGCGGTTTTTGCGTAGCATCGAGAGCATCATGACGAAACCGGCGTAAAAGAAGATGCCCTCCATGATGACGTAGTAGCCCACGAGGTCATGTACAAAGCGCTGGATATTTTGCGTCCCCTCGGTCGTGAAGGCGGGGTCAAAAACGTTTTTGGTCATGTCGACGACGAACTCGTCCTTCTCCTTAATTGAGGGGATGGTTTCGTACATCTTGTAGATTTCATCCGGGTTGAGCCCCAATGTGTCGCAGCAGTAGATGAAGGTGTCGGTGTGGACCGCCTCTTCGTAAGCTTGGCGCAGAATATACTGGCGTGCCTCGGGGTTGGTGATGTGGCGATAAATAGCGAGGACGAGGTTGTTGGCGGTGAGCGACTCGGCAGTCGAGAAGAAGCCCAAGTTCCACATGATCATGCGGCGCTCATCCTCGGAGAGACCACCGGGCTTCTTCCAGAGCTCGACATCTTGCTGCATGGGGACCTCCTCGGGCACCCAGTTGTTGGCAACGCCTTTTTTATAGTGGGTGCGCGCCCACTTATACTTCATGGGTAAGATTTTGTTTGGGTCGGTCGAGCCGCCACCATTGATGATTCCTGCTGACATAGTGTGTCTAGTTTACTGCTAAAGAGAAGTGACACAACTATGCGGAGCAACTTTCGCACTCTTCGCCCACGATTTCTACTTTTGGTTTAGTGAGGCCTTTGCTCTTCTCGGCCTCTTCGGCGAGGAGTGCGGCAAGGCGGTTTTCGGTTTTTGAGGCAAAGGATACTTCGCTCGAGGACTTTTCGGGCGCTATGGGGTTAAGTGGTGTCTCGCGCGCGATTGAGGCGCTCATCATCGGAGTTGACCGTGCATGGGCGGCAAAGACTCCCTGGGGTGTCATCTCGGCGGGCGAAGGGATACTTGCGGAGATGGTGACCGTCTCTTCAATAGTGATGGTCGAGGGGGTGCCACTTGAAGCGACGCCAGAGTCGGTCTTCGACGTGCCACCGAACTTCGCCATGTTTACTGTCGATTTTTCGATACGCGAAGCGCCCAGCGTGCGCAGGTAGTAGGTGGTCTTGAGCCCCAGCGCCCATGCGTACTGGTAGAGCTCCGAGAGTACGCGACCCGATGAACCTCCGTAGAAGATGTTGAGCGACTGTGACTGGTCTATCCAGCGGCCACGGTAAGCGGCGGCCTTGATGAGCCACTGCGGTTCTATCTCGAACACCTCCTTATATTTTGCGCGCAGCGCAGGGGGGATTTCTTCGATATCCTGAATAGAGCCGTCGTGGAATTTAATTTTCTCGAGCATGTCCATGTTCCAGAGCCCCAGGCGCTTGAGGTCGTCGACGAGAAATTCGTTCACGACCATGAAGTCGCCCGCCATGTTGGACTTCACATACAAGTTTTTGTAGATGGGCTCAATGGTGGGATAGCAACCAGCGATATTGGCGGTCGAGGCGGTCGGCGCGTTGGCCATCGTGTTGGAGTTGCGCATGCCCCACTGGCGCACGGCCTCGCGCACAAGGCGCCAGTCGAGCGTCTCGTGGCGCGGCACATCGATTTTCATCCCGCGCTCTTGCTCGAGGAGTGCGAGCGTATCTTGCGGGAGGATGCCGCGGTCCCACTTGGAGCCTTTGTATGACTCATAGGCGCCACGTTCTTTAGCGAGGAGCGCTGAAGAGAGGATGGTGTGGTAGGCGATAACTTCCATAGATTCGTCGGAGAAGCGCACCGCCTCGTCGGAGTCAAAGTTGATGTTGAGCTTGTAGAGCGCATCTTGGAGTCCGCGCAGGCCCAGCCCCACCGGGCGGTGGCGCATGTTAGAGTTACGGGTTTTTTCGGTCGGGTAGAAGTTGATATCGATGACATTGTCGAGCATGCGCATAGCAACCGGCACCACACGCGCCACCAAGTCGCGGTCAAACTTACCATTCACGACAAAACTCGACATGTTGATGGAGCCGAGGTTACACACTGCCGTCTCGCCATCGGGCGAAGAGTTAAGTGTGATCTCGGTGCAGAGATTGCTCGAGTGGACGACGCCGACATGGTCTTGCGGCGAGCGGACATTCGAGGGGTCCTTCCACGTTATCCACGGGTGGCCGCTTTCAAACAGGCGGGTGAGGTGGGTGCGCCACAGGTCGGCAGCGCGCACGCGCTTGTACATGCGGACCTTGCCCTCGTCGGCGAGGCGCTCGTACTCCTCATAACGCTTTTCAAACGCGCGGCCATAGAGGTCGTGGAGGTCGGGTACATCAGAGGGCGAGAAGAGCGACCACTCGCCATCTTCGGCCAAGCGCTTCATGAAGAGGTCGGGGATCCAGGTGGCTGTGTTGAGGTCGTGTGCACGACGGCGCTCGTCGCCGGTGTTCTTGCGCAAGTCCATGAACTCTTCGATGTCTGCGTGCCAGTACTCGAGGTAGACGGCCTGCGCACCGCGGCGGCGGCCAGAGCGGTTAATAGAGATGGTAACGTCGTTGGCGATCTTCAAAAACGGTATAACACCCTGGCTCTCCACGCCGGTGGCCTTTACCATAGAGCCGGTCGAGCGCACATACGTCCAGTCGGTGCCGAGCCCACCGGCGTACTTCAAGAGCTGCGCGCCGTCGGAGAACTCACCAAATATAGAGCGCAGGTCGTCGCCCACTGTCGCAAGGAAGCACGACGAGAGCTGCGGCAATTTAAGCCCCGAGTGGTAGAGAGTTGGTGACGAGGGCGTGTAGTACATTGCCGACATGATTTCGTAGAACTCAATAGCGTAGCGTTCGCGCTCCTCGGGGGTCTTTTCGGCCAAGGCGCAGCCCATAGCGACACGCATCCAAAAGATCTGGGGTGTCTCTAGGAGCTTTCGCGAGCCATGTTCTTTGGAGAGATAGTTTGCTTGGAGTGTCTGGAGACCAAGATATTTAAAGTCGCGGTCACGTTCGATGATGAGTGACTCGGCAAGTTTAGGGAGATCAAACTCGAGCATGCGTGGGTCAAACTGGCCGATAGCCACCCCGCGCTCAATGGCGCGCACGAAGGCCTTTTTGTAGGGCCCTTCGATGTTTTGATAGTCGACATCACCGATGACATCGCGGTACATCGACTGTAGCAGGAGCCGCGAAGCGACAAACGAATGAGCCGGGTCGCGCTCGATCATGGAGCGTACCACCATGATAAGCACGTCGTGGATGTCCTTGGTCTTTATCTGGTCGTACATCTCGGCGCGCACTCGGGCGATGATGGCCGGCACGTCGATGGTGCGCTCGAGTCCCTCGGCCGCGCGCAGAAGTGTGCGGGTGAGTTTGCTCTCGCTAAAAGCTTCCTTGGAGCCATCGCGTTTGGTGATGAGGAGTGCGTTTTCGATGATCTTTTCTATCACCTCCTCCTTTTTCTCTTCGCGCAGCTTGGTGTGTTCGTAGCGATAGATGATGTAGTCTTTGGCGACCGCAAAGTAGCCGCGCTCCATGAGCGCGCGCTCGACGAGGTCTTGGATATCTTCCACGGTGGGGAAGAGCGCAGTGTTGCCAAAGCGCTCGTCTATAGCGTCGACGACCACACGGGTGATGTCCTTGGCGTCGGCTTCGTGAGAGTCACCCATGACCGCAGCAAAGGCCTTTTGCACCGCGACGGTTATCTTCTCTGGATGAAAGTCTACTATCTCTCCGTTACGCTTTTTAATTTTTTGGGTGTTGGCCATATGCGCGAGCTAGGTATGAATAATTTTTATAAATGTTTGGACTCCCATTGTACCTTTTTTGGGCGAGGCGCGAGCTGATTTTCATAAAAGTGGGATGTGTATAAGCCATTCGAGAATCTTTTTTGCCAAATAGCAACCATTTTTGTAGAAAATGGCTCAAAACTTGACTTTTTGGGGTTAAAATCGGCTGCATTTTGGGTACTTTCTCCCACTTCAAAAAGTAAAGTAACAGGGCCATATTTTGGGCTATTGACCAGCTTAAAAATGAATCGTAGACTTTGCATATATGACAACTAGGCCTAAAGAGGACCAGAACTTCTGGAATTTTATTTTCGCGCTCTTCTTCCTGTGTGTGGTCGCGGGGGCAATGTGGGAGGTGTGGGGCGAGTACGGCACCTTCCCCAAAACTATCAGCATCTTCGACGCCACCATCATGGCGTTTGCCGCCTTTCGTATCACGCGGCTCCTCGTCTATGACAAAATCATGCGCTGGTTTCGCGAGCTCTTTGTGCACAAGCGCGAGTTCGAGCAAAACGGCCGCACGTATATAGAGATCATCCCCGAGCACCACGGTATCCGCGGCACGCTCCACGACCTCCTCGGCTGCCCATGGTGCATTGGCTTTTGGTCGGCGCTCGTGGTGGCGTTTGTCTACTATATGTTCCCGTGGGCGTGGTTCGTCATCCTCTTTTTGGCGCTCGCGGGCGCCGGCTCGCTGCTGCAGCTCACCGCCAACATGATCGGCTGGAAGGCCGAGAACCTCAAACTCGACGCGCAAGAAAAAGAAGCCCACCTAAAGGAAATGGTCGACCGCTCCTCAGTGGGGAAATAAAAACGAAAAAAGCCCCCGAAGGGGCTCTTTGTGGGTCGATCCTATGACGTTAGTTCATGAGGCTCCTTTTCTTGCTATTGATGATTTCGGCAAATTGCCCGGCGGTTGTAAAGCCGAGGATCTCCTCTGCCAAGGTGATGAACATCGTGCTCTTTTCCCAGTTCTCGATTTGGAGATCGATTGGTGCGACAGTCATGGATTCCGTCATTACCACAACAAAGCGCACACCAGCGTCTTGGTCGCGATAAAACTGCAAGTATACGCGCCCCATGTTGTCTGTATTTGTAATATGGGTGATATCAACCAGATTCCCATATTTTTCTCCGAAGCGTAACCTGAAGATCTCGGCTATTTTTTGTACGAGATCGTTAGGTTCTCTCTCTTCTCCAGTCACTTTTACCCCCTTTTGCTATTGACTTCCCGCGCGAAGTATAGCAGAAAATGTATTAAAACACCACGGGGATGTCGAGCTCTTTTTGCTTCTTCGGGTCGCCGGAGGGGTTGTCGTTTTTGAGCACCAAGGTGCCGGTCTTGGTGACCGGGTGGGTGAAGGTCAGCGTACCCGAGAAGGGTACATAGTTGGTCGTCATCCACTCGCCCTGCGCTTTGATAGTGCCGTGGGCAATAACGACACCCGAGGCATCTTTGAGCTCCACAGGAGCGGTACCTTCAAAAAACCATGAGCCTTTGGCTTTGCCTGTGATGATGAGTGGCGAAGTGATGGTCGCCTGCGGCAGGGGTTGGTCGACAGTGATAGTGTTTGCTATTGCTGCCTGCGTGGGCGCGCTTGTGCCGGTCGTGTCTGAGCCTGGACCGTGGGTCGTGGGCGCGCTGCTGACATTTGGCAGCATGAAGAGTATGACGAGCACAGCCAAGAGTATCGTGAGGAGTGCGAGAAGAGGGATAAGGTAACTCTTCTTCTTTTTCATACACAGAGTATAGCAACTGCTGCCCTATGCGTGAAGTATCTGCTCGATGAGGCGCGCGGTCTCTGCGGGGCCGCTCGTGGCTTGGGTGGGTACGCCCGCTTCGAGCACGACTGCGTCGTTGCCTCCTTCGCTAAGCGCGTCGCCGACATAGAGCATCTCGCTAATTGAAATTCCCGTAAGCTCTGCAAACTTTCTCACGCCATACGCTTTAGTGATACCTTTGTGCGTGATGTCTATGGTGGTGAGGCCGCCCATGGCGTTGGCAAACTCGGGGAGGTGCGTCGTTAACTCCTCGTGCAGCTTTTTGCGCAGGTCGTCGTGGGCGGCGTGCCACTCCTCTTTGGCTGCGAGAGGTGCGTGCTGGCCGAGCGGTGAGAAGGAGATTTGTGCACCCCTGTCTTCTATGCGCTCGCCCCATACTTGCGCGGGAGCCTCCAAGAGGCCAACCGCCTTGAGTGCGTCCTGCAGGGCGCTGAGGACCTGCTCTTTTTCTGCAGGAGTAAACGAGTTGTCGTACACGGGCGTCCACGCATCATTGCGGTATACAAAACACTGTGCGCAGTTTGTAGAAAAAATATAGAGATTATACAGCGCTTCTCCCGCAGGGAGTGCAGGTAGGAATTGTGTTTGAAATTGGGGGAAGCCCGCGCCCGACATCACCGCAGTTGGCATGCGCTCGAGCAGTTGCGCGAGGAGGCCGCCCATGTGGGGGGTAACAGGCTGCTTACTCTCGGCGAGGGTCCCGTCGAGGTCAAACGCTACCGCTTTGGGAGTGATCATAGATTTTTGAGAGAGTCAGGAAGCAATACTTTCAGTAATTTTTTGAGCGATACTTTACCGACACACAGCACGGTGTCTGCGCCTCCATAGTAGATGAAGAGATTGTCACCGCGCAAGACCGAACCGCAGGAGAAGACTGCGCGTGGGATAACACCTTCGACTTCATATTTTTCAAGCGGCTCGAGGATAGTGTCGACCGTGCGGGCGCGTATGACCGCGGGATTGTTGAGGTCTAAGAGTGCGGCGCCGAGGCGATAGGTGCCTGTTTTGGAAACGCCATGGTAGATGAGTAGCCAGCCCTCGGCGGTTTTATGTGGGGGGCCGGCGATGCCTATCTTCACACTATCCCACAGCCCCGGTCGGGGGCCCATGATCTCGATACAGCGGGTGAGGCGGCTCTTTTTAAAGTCGAGCGTATCGAGCAGGTCGGCGCATAGCTGCGGGTCTATGCGGTGTAAGAGCATGTATTGATTATTGATTTTTTCCTCAAACAGACAGGTGTCTTTGTCGTTCACCTCATCTGGAGTAGTGAGTTGTGGCACACTCCATTTCTCCCAGTTTTTAGCAAGAAAATCTTTGACCGGTATCGAGGTAAGTGCGACGCGTGCGTGTTGGCCGTCATAGGCGGTGTACGCCATCCACAGCATGTCACCAATTTTTGTGATGCGCGGGTCTTCGCAGCCACGCGATTCAAAATCTTTGCGCGGGACATAGATCGGTTCGGGCAGGCGCTCCATAATTTTGATGCCGTTTTTGGTTGCAGCATAGCCGATGCGCGAGATGCCGTCTTCGCCCTGCGCACGGTAGAGGATATGGATGATGTCATCGAGGTCTATCGCAGCAGCGTTAAAGACCTCTTTGGACTCCCAGGCGTGCTCGGGAATAGGTCTGAGAATAGGGTTTTCCTTAGCGCGGATAACCAGCTCGGTGCGTCGCTGAGGTAGCAGGGCGTCGAGGATCCCGCACAGGTCGAGCGACGCTTTGGCGCACACTGTGTCTGCGGCGCCGTAGTAGAGGTCGATACGACCGCCCTTTTGCATGAGTGCGCCCGTGGGGAAGACGATATTGGGTACCACACCATAACGCTCATAAATTTCCTCCGGCACCATAATTGGGCCTCGTGTTTTGCTGACGATTTTGGTCGGGTCATTGAGGTCCAGCAGCATTGCTTCGATACCAAACACGCGCTCGCCGCCGCCAAAATAATTTTGGATGTAGGAATAAAAGACGAGCCAACCCTCTTTGGTTTTAATTGGCGGCGCGCCCACCTCGACGTGGTCTTGGGGGAAGCGTACCGGATTTATCGTGTGCTCATCGAGTTTGTCGTGCCATTGCTGCCAAAAGGAAAGGTCCCAAAGATCTTCGAGTTTGTCGCACTGTGCTATGGCGATATGGGCGGGCGGCTCGTCGGTGTGGGCAGTGAGCATGACGGTGATTTTGCCGTTGACGCGCTCAGGGAAGAGCACTGCTGCTTTAGCATTAAACGGCGTGATGAGGTGTCGCTCGGTAATAGTCTCCATGTCTTTGGAGAAAGCGGCCGCAACTTTAATATTGCCCGGTCCAAACGGCATACCACCTAGTGCGGTATAAAAAATAATGTATTGGCCTTCAAAATAGGTGACGCGCGGGTCCTCGCAGCCGTAGCGCTCCCACTCTTCTTGCGGCGTGATGAATTGGCGGCGGCTGTTGAACGTCTCGCCGTCAAAGGAGAGCGCTTTGCCAATAGTCGAGATGCCCACCGGCGACATGAGCGCGTCGGGGCGCCCTTGCGCACGAAAGAGGAGGTGCGTGATATTGCCTTTCATGACAGGACAAGGATTGAAGGTTCCTTGGGCTTCCCAGTAACGGTCGGAGAGCGGCGTGATGAGCGGGTTCTTTTGCGATCGTTTGATAACGTACATGTGTTTAGTATACGCGCACTTTACGCTATCGGCTCGACTGTGGCCTTCTGGTGGTGGGTAAGTTTGTACAAGAAGTCGTTGAGGTTAGTTTTAGCTGCCGCGATGTACTTGTCGCCACCGCCGTAGTAGACGATAAGGTCACCATTGAATATGACTGCACCCGAGGCATACACGACGCCGGGCTTCCAATCATTCTCGTACCACGCATCAGGCTCGAGTATCGGTGACTCAGAGCGATACAGTATTTTGGTCGGATCTTGTAGGTCCAAAAGGAGTGCGCCTACTTTGTACTTATGGGGTTCTTTTTCATCAATAGCATGGTAGAGGAGTAGCCAACCCTCAGAGGTTTTCAGCGGTGGAGCGCCCGCGCCGCGCATGTAGGTGTCCCAACTTCCTTTACGCGCGGCGCGGGTGAAGCGGCTGCAGACATACTCGCCGTCCTCGATTTGTTTTTGCGTAAAGTATGCTATCTCAATTTCAGGAGAGATGTTGTGCAAGAGTGCGAAACGCCCTTTGATTTTTTCAGGAAAGAGCACCCAATTTTTTTGCACTTCGCCCGGAGGCGAAAGATACAGACCGTTGCTCCAATTGAACATACCGCACGAAAGATTTTCAAGTGGCAAAGAGGCTACCATCATGCGGACATTATTCCAACCCTCAAACGAGGTAAAGGTCATGTACACCTCCCCATCTATGACTACTGCACGTGGGTCTTCTGCGCCACCCCAGCCTCCACCGGAAGCATGCAGCACCGTATTGTAGCTCAGTGGTTTGTACGAAAGACGTTTGCGTGCTTCTGCGGCGCGGCGCAGCATCTCGAGCGACGGGTCATATACCGGGGCGCGGTTGCGGGTAAAGTGTATACCGTCGCCACTCGATGCATAGCCGATACGGGATACGCCATCTGCGCCCATCGAGCGATACACCATGTGCACACGCCCATCATGGACAAATGCGCCTGGGTTAAACACTGCCTCGGACTCCCACCACGAGTTTGGGTCTGGCCCCAAGATGGGGTTTTTGTCGCTGCGGTGAAGCCAGGGGATCGGCTGGCTACCTGGTTTCCAATAGATCGCCAAAAACCAATATGCCAAGAGTGCCAGAAAGCCGATGCAGATACCAACAAGCAACACAAAGAGCATCGCAGTCATAGAGATGTTGGCGAGAACTATTGCAGCGGCAAGGATAGAATCCATGAATTATGTGCGGCCGTAGCGGTCTTCAAGGCGAGTAATGTCGCCTTCGTCAAACGCACCGAATGCAATTTCAAGAAACTGCACGCCGCTTTCGCCAGCCTCGGCACGATGTTTGGTATTTTCAGGGATGAAAAAGGTGTCACCGACGCTAGCCTTGTGCGTCTCTTCACCAACAGTGATAGTCGCCAAGCCTGAGAGGATGCGCCAAAACTCGGCACGGTGTGCGTGTGTCTGCAGAGAAAAAGCCTCGCCTGGCGAGACCGTAATTATTTTGACGGTTGTGGGCTCGTTAAGGGTAAAACGCTCGTACGTCCCCCAAGGACGAACATCCTTCTCATGATGCGAGAGGCCTTCCATGCTTGAAGTATACGATGCTTTCTATATATGCAGAGGCTGCACAAGGGGTGGGCTGTGCAAAACTCAAATCTTTTTTTGGAACCAAACCCACTCTTGGGGGAAGAGCCATTTTGCTATCTGGAAAATGGTGTAAGTGATGAAGAAGGCGGCAAAGACATCTATCGAGTAGTGCAGGTGGCCCAAAAGTACGATGAAGGCGAAGCCGA
>CAYSPK010000005.1:0-9202 GCA_964432905.1 uncultured Candidatus Saccharibacteria bacterium
TCACCTTGTCCCATTCTATGGGGCAGTAGTTTAACTCTACCGCCTCCGCCCGCTTGCAGACACCCGCTTCCCGCGGGGGCTGCAAAACTTGTGCGACCGGGAGATCCCCGACCGGTGTCGCTACACAAAAGGTAGCGAGCGCGAGCATGAAGCAACGCATAACCTCCTCCTCCTTTTGTATAGGGAAAACTGAGAGCTGTCGTGAAAAAACAGCTAATCAGCATTATAATAGATATGTATATTAAGTCAAGGCTAAGCAGATGGGGATATCCTCGGCCCCATCACTATTTGAAACCCCCCACCCCTCCACTATATAGTAGAAGCATCTGGTAACCGCCCCGAGTGGGCGGTTGTTCTGTTCCTACAGGGACCGCACCGGCCAGGAAATAACTAATCAACACAATCATATGTTTGACCTTAAAGTCATGAATTCGGTCTTGGGCGAGCTCGAGGAGGAGCGCGGGATCCCGCGCGCCAAGGTGCTCGAAGCTATCGAAGCTGCGCGCGCGACCGCATACAACAAGGAGTACGCCAAGCGCGGGCAGATTATCCGTGCCCACCTCGACATCGCTACCGGGACCACCGAGTTTCAGCAGGTAAAGGAAGTCGTCGACGACAGCGTCGTGCGCTATGAAACCGAGGGTGAAGAGCCTGAGGAGCTCCCTGAAGGAGCGGAGCCCGACCTGCGCGCCCGCTTTAACCCTGAGCAGCATATCCCTATAGAAGACGCCAAGTTCATCAAGCGCGATGCAAAAGTCGGCGATGAGCTCGTCTTCCCTCTTGAAATGAAGGACGACTATGGCCGCATCGCTGCCCAAACCGCCAAGCAGGTCATCATCCAGAAGATCCGCGAGGCCGAGAAGGTCTCGGTCGTTGCTGAGTACGGCGCCCGCTCGGGCGAAATCGTCACCGGCACGGTGCAGCGCATGGAGCGCGGCAATATCTATGTGGACCTCGGCCGTGCGACCGGCATCCTCCCCTACGACGAGCAGATCCCGGGCGAGCGTTTTCGCCAAGGTGAGCGCATCCGCGCCCTCCTCTACCAAGTAGAAGAGAGTCCACGCGGTATCTACCTGCGCCTTTCGCGTGCGCATGGTGACTTCCTCAAGAAGCTCTTCGAGATGGAAGCGCCGGAGGCCGCCCATGGCACCGTCGTATTTAAATCTATCGCTCGCGAGGCTGGCAGCCGCTCGAAGGTCGCCGTCGCCTCGAGCGACCCGCATGTCGACCCAGTCGGCTCGCTCGTCGGCCAGCGCGGCGTGCGCGTCTCGACCGTCACCTCAGAGCTCGGTGGCGAGAAAATCGACATCATCGAGTGGTCCGAAGACCCTAAAGCATTTATTGAAGAGGCGCTCTCGCCTGCTCGCATCAACAAAGTTGAGCTCGACGAGGCAGAGCACAAGGCGACCGTTACTGTGGCAAACGACCAGCAGAGCCTCGCTATTGGCCGCGGCGGACAAAACGTACGCCTCGCAGCCAAGCTCACGGGCTGGCGCATTGATATTCAGTCTCTTGGCGGCGAAAACGTCGTCGAAGCGACTGAGGAGGGTGTTTCTGGTGCGGTAGAAGACGTGTCCTCCGAAGCCTAGGCGAAGGAGGGATAATTACTAAGTAGGCTATATTTGCTCCATATGAATCTATGGCATGACATTGCTCCCGGCACCGCCGAGGAGATGAACACGATTATCGAAATTCCTCGCGGCTCAAACAATAAGTACGAGGTCGACAAAGACACCGGCCTCATCAAGCTCGACCGCGCTAATTACTCGGCAGCTGCCTACCCGTTTGACTATGGCTTTGTGCCGCAGACGCTTTGGCACGATGGCGACCCGCTCGATGTCGTCGTCCTCACGACCTACCCCCTGCACCCAGGCATCTTGGTGGGTGTGCGCCCCGTGGCCGTCATGGAGATGATCGACTCGGGCGAGAGCGACTACAAGATAATCGGCGTCCCGACCGAAGATAAGCGCTGGGACGATGTACAGGACCTCGCCGACATCAACAAGCACACCATCCTCGAGATCAAACACTTCTTTGAGACCTACAAGGCGCTCAAGGGCAAGCCTGCACCGGTTGAAATTGGTGATGTGAAGGGCAAAGAGGCAGCTGTCGCCGCCTTCAACGAGAGCCTCAAGCTCTACAAAGATAAATACGGGAAATAAATCTAGCGATTCTCAAAATTAAAAAGGCACGTGAGTTCAGCGACAAATTCTAAGCTTTGCTCACGGGCTTTTTTATGTTCAACATCTATTGCGTGGCCACTTTGGGCGGCCATGTCTGCGACTTTTTCAAAATCTTTTGACTCCATAAAATAGAAGACGCTTTCTCCATCAGGAGCCATGAAACACGCTTCAGACACGACACCCTCATCCTTGAGAGTTGCTATTACTTCTTCTTTGCGGCGCTTCAACTCCTCAGCCCATGAAAGCCAAATATCCTTCCCTGCTGGCTTAAATTTGAATTGTACTAATCTGGTCATGAGGTGATTATAAGACAAATGAGACAAAAATCGATTCTTGTGTTACTATCGCGCGCATGACTACCGAAGACATCGCAAAGACATTTACCCTCAAAGAACTCCCGGACTCCGAGGTCGAACTCGTGGGCGAGATCCCATTTGAGAACATCGCGCCCTTGGAGGCAAAGGCTTTGGAGCACTTCCAGACCGAACTCGAGCTCCCCGGCTTTCGCAAGGGACACGTGCCTCTGGACATGGTCAAAAAGCGCGTCGGCGAAGTGGCTGTGCTCGAAGAAGCTGTCGAGCTCTTTATGCGCGACTTCTATGTGACGCTCGTTGACTCGCGCTCGGTAGACGCAGTCGGCCGCCCTTCAATCGCTATCACCAAACTCGCACCCGGCAACCCGGTGGGCATCTCGGTGCGCACCGCTGTCTACCCCAACATCGAGCTCCCCAAAAAGTGGGGTGAGCTCGGCAAGAGTGTAGAGATCGAAACGGTGCCGGACATTTTAGACGCCGAGCTCGATGAGGCACTTACTTCAATTCGTCGTGCGAGGGCAAAGGCAGATGCTAAAGCTCCAGCAGCATCGGCTTCCTCTGCTGCAGGTCAACAAGGAGACGCGTCTGAAACCGATGCTGCTTCCGCCACAGATGCTAAGGGTTCAGAAAAAATAGATTCTGAAGCGTCCCCTAGTAGCCCTGCAGCGAAAGAAGCTATTTTTTCTGAACCCGACAACCTCCCTGCGCTCGACGATGCGTTCGCTCAGTCGCTTGGCGGCTTTAAGGATCTTGAAGATCTCAAGACCAAGCTGCGCGAAAACATGAAGAGTGAGAAGGAAAAGCAGAGCAAGGACAAACGCCGCGGCAAGATAGTCGAAACATTGCTCGAGAAGACGGCGGTCGCTATCCCGAGCATCTTTGTCGAGAGCGAACTCGATAAAATCATGGGCCAGATGCGCGAGGACGTCGCCCGCTTTGGTATGACGTTTGAGGACTACCTCAAGCAGTCGGGCAAGACCGAAGAGGCTGTGCGCGAGGATTTTCGCGAGCAGGCTCGCAAGCGTGCCAAGCTCCAACTCGTGCTCAATAAGATCGCTGAGGACCAAAAGATCGAGGCCGACAAAGAGGCCGTCGACACCGAGATGCAGCACGCGCTCGAGCACTTCCCCGACGCGCGCCCCGACCTCCTGCGCATCCATATCGAAACTGTGCTGCGCAATGACAAAGTCCTGCGCCTGCTCGAGGGTGAAGATATTTCTACCCCCACCCCCACCTTACACGAAGGTCACGACCACTCCGACCCCAACCACACCCACTAGTTACTAATCAAAAAAACCACCCGAACTGGGTGGTTTTTTGATTCCACCCCCACACTTCACGGGGCACTCCTTAACTTGACATAGAGTATATAATATGGCAGTATATTAGCATCCCAAAAGGAGGGGAAGATGTACAAAAACAAATGGCTGGTCCTGCTGGTGCTTGTCGCCTCACTAGGGCTCAATCTCTACCAGGCCCAGTTGTTGGGCCTTCAGAATGAGATGATCGAGAGGATCTTCTATCTTGTAAACGATTAGGCGGGTTCCGACCTGCTCCATCCAAGCCCCCGGCCTACCAAGGTTCGGGGGTGAGTTTTTTAAACATAAAATTGCCCCAACGGGAAAATTTGGTAAGATACGCGCATGCAAGACCCTATCTACAATCAGCTCGTGCCCATGGTGGTTGAAAAGTCACCCTACGGCGAGCGAGCGTTCGACATTTACTCGCGCCTGCTGAAGGACCGCATCATCTTCCTCGGCGGCCCTATCGACGACAACGTCGCCAACCTCGTTATCGCGCAGATGCTCTTTTTGGCGTCTGAGGACCCAAAGAAGGACATCGTCCTCTATATCAACTCCCCCGGTGGTGCTGTGACGGCGGGGCTCGCGATGCTCGACACGATGAACTACATCAAGCCGGATGTTGCGACCGTGTGTGTCGGCATGGCAGCTTCGGCGGCAGCCATTATTCTCGCCGCAGGCGCCAAGGGTAAGCGCTTTGTGCTCCCCAACTCTGAGGTGATGATCCACCAGCCGTGGGGTGGTGCCCAGGGCCAGGCGACCGACATTGAGATTACCGCCAAGCACATTGTCGCCACCCGCGAGCGACTCAATAAGATCCTCGCAAAGGCGACCGGCCAGCCACTCTCCAAAATTGAGCAGGACGTTGAGCGCGACTACTTTATGAGCGCCGAGGAGGCCAAGAAGTACGGTATCGTCGACAGCATCTTCACCACATCGCAAGATATTAAAAAATCTTAGTAAAAATTGCCCCAACTGGGCTTTTTTGCTATCGTGAGGGGGATCGGCCGCAAGGTTGGTCCCCAACACTTTATCTATGTCACTTTTCGTATATGCCCTTAAAAGAACTACTCTTCCTTTTAGCCCTTTCTGGGCTCGGGGGAGCAATAATTGGCTACGTCTTTCGATGGTTGCTGGTACTCAGCCGCAAAGGATCGATCGAAGTTGAGATTAAGCAGATTCTCCTTGACGCTCGTGAGGAGGCAAAGAAGATTACTGGCGAGGCGGAGGAGCTTGCCCGACAAAAGCTCATTCTCGCCGATGCAGAATTAAAAGAAAAGGAGGAGAAGATAACTCGGGCCGAGGACCGCGTCTTTAAGCGTGAGGAGTCGCTCGACAAAAAGCAGAAGGAGCTCGAAGACGAAGTCGCCGCAGTGAAGACCAAGATCGAGGAAGTCCGCGCCGTGAAGGAACGTGCCGACCAGCTCTTGAAAGACCGTAGCGAGGAGCTGGCACGTATGGCCGGCCTCACCAAAGACCAAGCCAAGGAGCAGCTCTACCAAGAGTTGCAGCGTGAGGCTGATGAAGACCTCATGATGCGCCTCGCCAAGCTCGAACGCGACGGTATGGAGCGCCTCGAGCGCCGTGCGCGCGAGATACTCACCACTGCCATACACCGCCTTGGCAACTCAGTTGCCGCTGACACTATGGCGACCGCTATCACCATCCCCAACGACGAGATCAAAGGAAAGATCATCGGCAAAGAGGGCCGCAATATTAAGGCGCTTGAGCGTGCCACGGGGGTCGAAGTCATCATCGACGACACCCCGGGCTCGATACTACTCTCGTCGTTTGACCCTATCCGCCGCGCCGTGGCACGCGTCGCGCTTGAAAACCTGATCATCGACGGCCGCATCCAACCTGCCAAAATCGAGGAGACGGTCGAGAAGGCCAAAGCCGACGTCAACAAGATTATTAAAGAGAAGGCCGAGGCTGCCGCGTTCGAGGCGGGTGTACTCAACCACGACCCACGCAAAATGATAATCCTTGGTCGACTCCACATCCGCACCTCTTATGGCCAGTCGGTCTTGCAGCACTCGGTTGAAATGGCCCACCTTGCTGGCATGATAGCCGAAGAACTTGGTGCTAATCCGCAAATCGCCCGCGCGGGCGCACTCTTGCACGACATCGGCAAGGCGCTCGACCACGAAGTGCAGGGTACCCATGTGGAGATCGGCCGCCGCGTGCTCCAGAAGTTTGGTGTCCAAGAAGAGGTCATCAAGGCTATGCAGGCCCACCACGAAGAGTATCCGTACGAAACGGTCGAGAGCGTCATCGTCCAAGTGGCCGACGCTATCTCCGGCGGGCGCCCCGGTGCGCGCCGCGACTCGGTCGAGCAGTACCTCAAGCGCTTGGGCGATATCGAGGAAATTGCGACTTCCTTCCCTGGTGTGGAGCGCTGCTACGCTATCTCAGCAGGCCGCGAAGTGCGCGTCTTTGTGAAGCCCGATGAGATGAGCGACTTCGCCTCACGCGAGTTAGCACGCAATATCGCGATGCGTATTGAAAATGAGCTCAAGTACCCGGGCGAGATCAAGGTGACCGTTATCCGCGAATCACGCTCGATAGAGTACGCCCGCTAGGCGCGGGCGGCGATAAACGTCGTTTGGTTATCCTTCAAATCTTGGATAGACGGCTCGAGAATATCGAGCTTATAGAGGTGCGCCGCAGCACGCGAGGCGATGACTGCGGTCGTGTCGGGGAGCTTCCCTGCTGCAAGGTCCTCGGCCGCCTTGGCGGTGTCCTCATACTCATCAATCTTTACCTTGGGCCACATGCGCTTGAGGTACTGCGAGCACTGCTTGAGCGCTTGGTCGTGCGAGGTGATGTGGGTGATATGGCCCGGTGTCGCGCCATGCTTCACCAACAGGTTTTGGTGGATCTCGATGTGGAAGATTTTTTTGACCGAAAAGTTGTGCTTGCTCATGGCGTGCACCGTCTCGAGCACGATACCGCCTATCGAGTTCATCACCGGGAAGACGCCGAGCGTCGTGTCGCCTCGCTCGAGCGCAGAGAGGACATTTTCTACCGTCACAAGGAAGTTTAGGCGATAATTGTGGATACCCACTTGGTGGGCATAGTGCCGCGCCGCCTCTTCAGAAAAACTACCAGGGGCGCCAGAAACACCAATAATTTCAAGCTTTTTTCGCTTTTCGGGCATAGACTATATTTATTACTCTACTAGAGGTCAGTGCAATTGCAATAGTATGGCTCTATTGCAAGGTTTTTTGGAGTAGGTATACTGCGGGGGCAGGGTAGTTACTAATTTATCTATTCGTATTCGTATGAATAAACAAGATATCGCAGAGAAAGTGCATGGCGTCCTTGGGACGACCAAGGCAGATGCCGAGCGCGCAGTTGAAGCGATGATCGAAGCTATTGTGTCTGCACTCAAAAAAGGAGACGACGTGTCTGTCGCTGGCCTTGGTATCTTCAAGACCAAGACTCGCGCTGCTCGCGTTGCGCGCAACCCGCGTACTGGTGCCTCGGTCCACGTGCCCTCGATGCGCGTGCCAAAGTTCCAGCCCGCAAAGGCTCTCAAGGAGGCGGTGAAATAAGTGCCTCACATAGAAAAAGCCCCGTTTCCTACGGGGCTTTTTCTATTGGTGCGATAAGAATCGGTCACAGGTTCTGGCTTCGCCAGCCCCGCGACCCCGCCTCGCCGTCGCTGCGCGACATGCTCCGGCCTTCGATTCTCCACGCAGGCAAAGCAGTTTGCCTGCTCATCCTCGCACAATATAGTCACTACGTTCCTTATTGTGCGGGATGGGAGAATCGAACTCCCCACCTCAGTTTGGAAAACTGATGTTTTACCAATAAACTAATCCCGCTTTAACAAAAGACTACCAGCGCGCTGCAGTGTGGGCAAGTTTTGCGTATACTACCACTATGCACGCCATTGCCACGGCCGCCCTTTGGATACTCTCGGGCCTGTTGGCAATTGTAGGCGTCTTCGGCGTTCACCCGCTTCGCTCAAGCCCCACGCCCACCCAGCCCACCACCCAAGCACAGAGCACCCTGCCGACCAAAGTCGAGCATAGCGCGGCAACCTCCCCCACCAACCAACCCGCCACATCAACAGCAACATCGACCCCCACTAAAGCCCCCTCCGCTTCTACCGCCACCAAAAAACAGGTGGCGAAGACCCCAGTCACCCCGAGCATCTCCTTTGCGCGCAAGGTCGACGATGTGGCTATTGCCCAAGCGACCCAGAGCCTGCGCGCCAGCACCGTGAACTTGCTGTGCACCGGCTCGCTCGGTGGTTACCGCCAGTCGGTGAGTGGCAGCGGTGTCATGATAGACCCGCACGGCGTCGTGCTCACGAGCGCGCACGTGGCGCAGTTTATGCTACTAAAAACTTTTTCATGCTCGGTGCGCACGGGGAGCCCTGCGAGTACCAAGTATCAGGCCGAGCTCCTCTACCTCCCTCCCGCGTGGGTCGCCGACAATGCGAGTAAGATAGTGCAGCCCGATGCAACGAGCACCGGCGAAAATGACTATGCGTTTCTCTATCTCCCCAATGCCCAAACCACGTTTGTCGCAAGCGACCTCACGACCAGCATCCCCGTGCTTGGCGCGCCCGCTATCATCGCCGCCTACCCCGCGCAGTATTTAAATGGCACCACCGTACAAACCGACCTCTACATTAGCTCGGCAGCGACCACAGTGGACGCGCTCTACACCTTTGTCCCCGAGGGCACGACGGTAGACGAGATAGCGCTCGGCGCGAGTGCGCTGTCGCAGTCAGGATCTTCGGGTGGCGGCGTAGCGCGCGGCGAGGATGGCGCCGTCTTTGGCATCATCACCACCCAGAGCCAGGGCGCGAGCACTGCCGAGCGTGAGCGCAATGCTATTTCAATAGACCACATCAACCGTAGCCTCCAAGAATTTGGTAAGGGCGGCGTGGGGGGTCTCATGACCGGCGACATAGCCAAAAAAGCCGACGACTTTGCAGCCAGCACCGCTCCCGCACTCAGCACTCTTTTGCAAAACGCGATCCACTAAGCGACACGCTCGACAAAGCGCGCCACCAAGCTCGAGGACTCGGGCGATGGTTTGATGATAGAGTCCACATCCACCCCTTCGGGCAGATAGCCGGGAGAATTTTTGAGCCTGCGCTTCATATCCTCGGCAGTAAGTTCAGGGTGAAACTGTGTGGTGTAAACCCGCGCACCATAGCGCAAGGCGCTCACGCGGCAGATGTCGCTGTTGGCCAAGAGCACCGCCTGTGCCGGCACACTCGAGAGACTATCCTTGTGCCCATACTGGCCGACGAACGTTTCGGGCAGATCATGAAAAAGCGCGTCGCGCTTACCCTCCTGCGTGAGGGTGACCGGGTAGGAGCCCATCTTTTTTTGCGATGGGTCGTGCAACACCCGCACACCGAGCGCCTCGCCTACCATCT
>CAYSPK010000005.1:9212-10787 GCA_964432905.1 uncultured Candidatus Saccharibacteria bacterium
CCCAAAAGCGGCAGGTCGCGCTCGACCATGTGGAGGATGAGCGGCTTCACGCGCGCCACAATTTCTTGCGAGGTGGTGCGCGCTGGGTCGTCACTGGCGCGGCCACCATCAAAATCAAATTCGCCCGAACCGCCAATAATGACACCGTCGAAACCCGCGAGCATAATCTCGGGCTGTATCCATAGCAGTGACTCGTCGAGTGTGGATATGAAGCGCAATGTGGCCTCACCTTTCGTGGCGCGCCTGTACTCCTCCTGCTCGCCCGCCACCATCTCGGACCTGCGCCGTGACTGCAAAATCAATATGGTTTTCATAAGTATTTACTATACAAAAAAATGAGCCCCTAAAAAGAGAGCAGCCCGCGCATTCCGCGCAGGCTGCATCGAGGAGGCTAGGCCTCTACCCATAGACCAGAATCCTGTGGCCTAAAAAGTGGCTCAGTCAGCACTCGTTTGTGTTCAGCTCCGGGGAATTGTAGAGCAGCTACATGTGTCCCCCACGGAGTTTGTTGGATCTCCTTCTTGATTCCTGTCGGCCGAGTCCGGTTAAAGTGTTTCTTGCTGAAATTGGCAAGAAGGTTGCCGGCACAACTGGAGATATCATGCGCGTCTGCAACAGATTCCCCAACACCGACGGCCCACTGCATAGTTTCCACCCAATCCGGCCAACGAGAGTATGTTGTTGGCCAAGTGTGTGGAATCTTACCCCCTGCAACAAGCAAGCGAGGTGCGTAGAATGTGGTGTGCTTCGTGCCAGGAAACACCTGATCGAACAGACCAACAGACATTTCTACGACACCCATACGATCTCCGGGCTGAAAAACCATTGTCACAATGTTGTTCAGCCCCCTTCTCTCGGCAAGCCCAAGGATTGCAAGCAAAAGACGTTCGCTCCTCGGATTCCCCGCCACAGTGAAGAAGCAGACACTGTCGGCTGCTGCGGCGGGGCCCCTAATAAGCGGGACTTCTCCATTGTTGGATGCGCAAACCACCATTCGATCCTCCTCTAGTCTAGGTGTGCCGGCCATCCCGGACACTTCCGTTGGTTGCGTATTCGAAGCAGCTTGGCCGGACTGGCCAAACTGCCACCCAGTAGAACTGACACGGGGGTCGGCTTGTGTAAACCAACCGCCTTGTCCAGTAGGTCTTTCTGACATATGCCCCCACAAATCTTGTGTGCAGCCTAGCTTTCGCTAGGCTTGTCACCTTGCTTCTCCACCTCAGACGCAGGGCCTGTCCCGAAACTTGTGAAAGTAAACGGGGCACCCCTCGAGCGATTTGGGTCAACACTGCCAGAGACAACATCGATACCGACCGCGAGCGTGGGTTTTTCGGTAGCCTCCGGATCATCTGCCATCTCTTTCTCTTTCTTGCAAAGATCGTCATCTGACTCCTAAACCAAAACAGAACCCTTTTGGGGTTCTGCGGTCTAGTTTCAGTTTTAGTATGAAACCTAGCAAATCGCAGAACCCCCCTTACGAAGAAGGAGGTAGCTCCAAATGAAGCTAATCTGCGAAACTCGGTTCACCCCCTCACCTTACCGCAGCGTCAAAAAACTGCAAGATATACCTCTGTG
>CAYSPK010000005.1:10797-17396 GCA_964432905.1 uncultured Candidatus Saccharibacteria bacterium
CACTGCACGCCCGGCCAAACCCTAGTGACAGGAGAGCCCGTCACACGGCACAGGTTCTTGATAAACACCCGACAAGCCTTTTTTATAATACCAACCTGGCCTGATGTACCAGGTCGGCTTGGGCCCCTCGGGGGGAGGCTCTTTGTAAAAAACGTATCCCCCACCAGATTTTGAAGTTGGCGACTCTACCACAACATGGTCACCACTTGTTTTGCCAGATCCTGACACGATTACCCTCCTGTTACAGAACATGACCCGTCCGAAACAAAAACGAGCTCCCTTTTTTCTCGGGGAGCTTCGCTTGTTTTGGTGGTCTTGATGTAAGAGTTACACAGCAGCAAAGCTACCCAGTTGCTTCTGGGTGCGCTTTACGCAGACAACGATGGTGCTGTGTCGCTCCACACACTTACCTTATCGACAGGCAAAAGGATCGTCAATATCTTCCTTTGTGGATTACTGCTGCCCTATCGGCTCCAGCGAGCGAAGATACCGCATGGCAAGACGCGAGGAGACGCGGATTCAGCGATGGTCAGGTCACCAAAGGTCACCAAACCGCCAAAACGCTGCGCTAGAGACTCCAAATTGTATGCAAGCGCGAGAGGAGAGTACCCCGCAGCATATCCGCTTATAACGAAAAATAGAGGCTCTGGTGACATGAGCTGCGTGCAGAGTTTGCACAGCTCGACGAAGTCTTCTTCGATCTTCCACAGCTCCCCTTTCGGCCCGTGGCCAAACGCTGGCGGGTCCATAAAAATCGCATCATATGTATTCCCCCGCTTAATCTCGCGCTTTACGAAGGTGAGCGCGTCCTCGACTATCCAGCGGATGGGCGCCTCGCCGAGCCCTGAGGCGGCAGCGTTCTCCCGTGCCCAAGCGACGGCCGTCTTCGACGCATCGACATGAGTCACCTGTGCGCCAGCCTTGGCAGCGGCCAAGGTCGCGCCGCCTGTATAACCAAAGAGGTTTAAAACTTTAGGCGACTCCCCTGCCCTTTTGATCTGCTCCACCGCCCACTGCCAGTGGCTGAGCTGTTCGGGGAAAAGCCCCGTGTGCTTAAAGGAGGTCGCGCGGATAATGAACTCCAAACCGCCAAAAGAGATCTGCCACTCGTCGGGCAAGGACTTCTTTTGCTTCCACTCCCCTTCTCTACCCTGCCGCACATACAGGGCGTCTGCTTTTTGCCACTCGCTTGCGGGCTTTCGCTTATCCCACAGCGCTTGGGGGTCGGGGCGCGCTAAAGTGACCGAGCCATAGCGCTCGAGCTTTTCTTCGCCACCTGAGTCTATGAGCTCGTAGGCGTCACTTGGTTGTGTCGTGAGGGTGAGTCGTTCCATATCGTCCAAAACTGAGTCGGGGCGCCGAGAATCGAACTCGGTTCTCATGCTCCCAAAGCATGCATACTACCGGTGTACTACGCCCCGACTCAATTTTTGACCAATCGCCCGTGCTGCTTACTCTACCACACAATTGCCGTGTCCTTTAATTTTCTTAAAGGACAATATTCTCGACGAGCTCGATTTTTGCTGTCTTTGTGCTCAAGGTCAGGTACACACAAGCCAAATCGAGTTGAAAATCCATATTTTGCATGGCTTTGTGCCCCATGAGGTAGGTCTGCATAGCCCGGTGGAGCCTCTGAATCTTACTCCTGTGCATGTTCTCCTCTGGTCGATATCCCCTAGCCTGTCCTTCTCCGGATTCACGTGTAACAGTCTTCACTTCGACAAAGTGGAGCTTTTCTCCCCGACGCGCCACAATGTCGAGCTCGCCCCATGGGCGCAGATAATTCCTTTCGATCAGTTCGTATCCCCTTTCCTCTAGGTATTTACAGGTCAGATCTTCTCCTACGTCGCCCGTCTTCCTCTTCTCTGTTTTCATGTGAACCGTTTTTGGTATGTTTCTTAAGAAACGTTTTTGCCTATAAAGACGTTAAAAACCTGTCTTTTAATGCACATGTCCCCAAGGTTATCCACAAGGACGCCTAGAATATCCTTATTTTTCAACAAATGGCTTATCCACTGATGTCCTTTGTCTGTGTATAGGACTAGATCTAAAAGATCTCTCTAGTGCGGCCAGGGAGAATCGAACTCCCAACTCGTCCTTGGCAAGGACGCATTATACCACTTAACCATGGCCGCATATGCTCCTAGGAGCAATGTGCTAATTCTACATGAACTCTCCCAATTTCAAAATATCTCTGACTTTCTCTAGTGCGCCCGGCAGGACTCGAACCCACAACCCCTTGGTTCGAAGCCAAGTGCTCTATCCATTGAGCTACGGGCGCGCTGGTTGTACAGGCCTATACCCAGGGTAGGGGGCTTTGGCTTGTGGTACGATTGTGCCATGCAAGTGCAAAAGAGCCAAATCCCAAAAGAGGTGCTCTCTATCTGCGAAGCCTTTGAACAGGCGGGCTATGAGGCCTGGATAGTAGGGGGCTGCGTGCGCGATATGATAGTCGGCCGCGCGCCCAAGGACTGGGATATCACCACCAACGCCAAGCCGGAGCAGATACAGGCTTTGTTCGAAAACACTTTCTATACCAACGAATTTGGGACGGTCGGCATAGTGACCGAGGGCGCCCCCGAGTCGGTCAAGGTGGTGGAGGCGACCCCGTTTCGCAAGGAGGGGAAGTATAGCGACGCCCGCCGCCCCGACTTCGTCGAGTTTAGCGACCATATCGAGGAGGATCTCAAGCGCCGAGATTTCACGATTAACGCTCTGGCCTACAGCCCTAAGAGGGGAGAGTTGCTCGACTATTTTGGCGGTATCCAAGACCTTGCCGACAGCACCATCCGCGCGGTAGGGAAGCCTGAAGAGCGCTTTTCAGAGGACGCGCTGCGTATTTTGCGCGCCGTGCGGCTCATGGCAGAGCTCAGCCAATACAACTTTGGGATAGAGGAGGGGACCAGGGAGGCTATCCGCACCTGCGGGCCGCAACTCGCCAAGATCTCCCAAGAGCGCATCCGCGACGAGTTTTTGCGCATCCTCAACTCGCCCCAGCCTCGCGAAGCTCTAAAAATGGCTCAAAATATGGGCATATTGGAATATATCCTCCCTGAGCTCGCGCAGGGAATAGGGGTGGAGCAGAACCAGGCCCACAAGTTCGACGTCTACGAGCACAATCTGCGCTCGCTGCAGCATGCTGCCGACAAGGGTTGGAGCGAGACCATCCGCCTCGCGGCCCTGCTGCACGACATAGGCAAGCCAGCAGCCCGCCGCTGGTCGGACGAGAAGCGCGACTGGACCTTCCACGGCCACGAGGTGGTGGGTGCCAAAATGACCAAAAAGATCCTCGAGCGGCTGAAGTTTCCACGTGAAACCATAGAGACGGTCCAAAATCTGGTCCGCTGGCACATGTTCTTCTCTGACCCAGACAAAGTCACCCTCTCTGCCGTGCGCCGCATTATCCGCAATGTCGGCCCCGAAAACATCGAGAATCTCATTAATTTGCGTATTTGCGACCGCATAGGCACGGGCAGGCCCAAAGAGCAGCCTTTCCGCCTGCGCAAATATCAGTCGATGATAGAACAGGCGCTGCGCGACCCCATATCTGTCACCATGCTCGCCATAGATGGCAAGCAGCTCATGGACGTTACACGTGAAAGGTCAGGTCCCCGTATTGGCTGGATGCTCCACGCCCTGCTGGAGGAAGTGTTGGATGACCCTACTCAAAACACCCCCGAACATATGGCAAAGCGCGCAAAAGAGCTCTCCCTCCTCGACGATAGGGAACTTTTGGCTCTAGGCAAAGAGGGGAAGGAGAAAAAGGAGGCAAAGGAGGAAGAGTCCTTGAAAGAGATTAATAAAAAGTACTTTGTAGACTAAAGGACAAGATATCCACAGGCGTGTCTTTTATAATGTCTTTTATAGGCGTACTATTACTGCAGGTCGCAAAGACGTAAAAAAATAATTTTAGAACCGAGGGGTCTGCCCTGTCTCCAAGATTCAAAAAATTAGTGTTTACAATTAGTGCTCAAACGTCAAAGCGACAGTTCTTTCTTGTACACCCCACGTGGCGTGTGTCATTCTTTTAGACAATAAAAGAACCAGAGTGAGTCCTCCTCAAAATACAAAAAATAAAAAAATAGAGGTACTCCGAAGAGTTCATTGTTCTCCAAAAGAATAAATCGACACACAAAATAAAAGCCTCCAAAAGGCGACTCAGGCACATAATCCCTCCAACCCTGAATCGACCAATCTGGAGGCTTTATTAATTTCTATACTATTTAAGCTCCAAGAGAATAGGGCAGTGGTCGGAGCCCATGACGCCGGGCAAGATGACCGACCTTTTGATATGTGGGACGAGGCTACGAGAGGCAAAAAAGTAGTCTATGCGCCAGCCGACATTGCGCTCGCGCGCCATGGCAAAGTGGCTCCACCAGGTGTAGTGGCCATTCCCTTTGGTAAATAGGCGAAAAGTGTCGACAAAATGCGCCTCGAGCATGGCGTCGATGCCCTCGCGCTCCTCTTTGGTGTAGCCGTGCTCACCCTCATTCTCCTTGGGGTTGGCGAGGTCGTCGGGGCCGTGGGCGACATTAAGGTCGCCGCAGAAGATGACCGGCTTGTCGGCCTGGAGCTCCTCCATATAGGCAAGGAAGGCTGGGTCCCACTGCTTGTGGCGAAGCTCAAGCCGGCTGAGGTCGGGCTTGGCATTAGGGGTGTAGCAGGTAACGACATAGAAGTCGTCGAGCTCGACCGCGACCACGCGGCCTTCGTCGTTAGGGTCGCCATAGCCGTCGTCGTGGAGCTTATACTTTTTGCACAGCTCCTCGGGCAGCCCAAAGGCGACCGAGTGCACAGGGATGGTCTTTTTGACGAAGATAGCAGTGCCCGAGTAGCCCTTCTTCTTCGCAGAGTTCCAATACTCCTCGTAGTCGGGGAGGTCTATAGCCGCCTGCCCACGCTCAGCCTTGGTCTCTTGGAGACACACCACATCGGGCTTGTATGCAGCCATAAAGTCGGGGAAGGTGCCCTTTTTCACCACAGCCCGAATACCATTCACATTCCACGACACGAGTTTCACCCTCCAACTATACCAAACAAAGAAACCTTGCGGATATCTGCAGATCTTATATAAAGCGGAGCAGAAAGGAGAAAAACCATGCGCAGCAAGCTCAAGTTCGTCATAGGGCCCGCCATAGCCCCTGTCCCAGAATACATATACTATTCGGAGCTCACCCGCTGGAAAGGGAAATGGTTTATCTGGGCAAAACCGCCCAGCGAGAGCGGTGCCAAGTTTGCAGACCCAGACACCACCTACTACTTGCACATAGTGGATGGGATACCAACTTGGCTGGAGTCGAACTTCCGAATTGTTGGCGGGGAGAAAATCCCCAGCGGATACTACGACTCCGAAGAGGCTGCAAAGGTAGCCCTCGCACAGTGGGAAACAGCTATCAGCAAACAGGCGGCCGAGTGATCCTCGGCCGCTTTGCTTTCCTTATTTCCTCCTGCGGCCGTGGAAGGCTTTGTGGACCTCGCGCAGGTGTTTGTCGGTGATGTGGGTATAGACCTGGGTCGTCGCGATGTTGGAGTGGCCGAGCATCGCCTGCACCGAGCGCAGGTCGGCGCCATTTTCGAGCAAGTCGGTGGCGAAGGAGTGGCGGATAACATGTGGCGTGACCTTGCGGGTGATGCCGGCCTTGATGGCATAGCGCTTTACAATGCGCTCGACACTGCGCGTTGTGAGGCGTAAATCTTTTACATTTTTTGAACCTTTCCCGTATTGAACGAAAAGCGCCTCGTCCACATCGCCGCGCTTGTCTAAATAATCTTTGATAGCGCGCTTGGCAGCAGGGGAGAGAAAGACAACACGCACCTTCTCGCCTTTGCCCCGCACCGAAAACTCGTCGCGCGAGAGGTCGAGGTCGCGGTTGAGCCCACAGAGCTCCGAGACGCGCAGCCCGGTCGAAAAAAAGAGCTCGAGTATGGCACGGTCGCGCAGGTCGGTAAGCGAGTTGCCTTTAGGCCCCTGCATGAGCCGCTCGAGCTCGCTGGGGGAGATGAGGTCTAGGTCGCGCGAGCCCACCTTAGCGAGCTCGATGCGCTCGGGGTTGAGCGACTCGACACCCCGCTTGCGCAAAAATTTGAGAAACGCGCGCAGCGAGATCATGTAGTAGTTCTGCGTCTTGTGCTTCATCGTGCCGGTCGTGCCCGGCTGGCGGTTGAGGTGGAGGCGAAACTCGCGCACCATGCGCTCGTCGAGTCGTGCCGGGGAGGTGGCTTTGGTGTGTGCCAAGAAGCGGCTGAGGTACCGGTCGTAATTCTCAACGGTCTTGATACTACGGCCTTTTTCTATCTCTAAATACTCGAGGAATTCGGTTTTGAGACGCTGGAGCTCGGTGGTAGCCATAGGAAGTACCCTCCATAGTACGACACAGGGAGGGGGTTGCGTAAATTGCAGGGGTGTGCTATCATCTGGCTCACATGCTTACGAAGAAGAAAAAGGAGAAAGTCATCAAGGAGGTGGCCATGCACGGCACCGATACCGGCTCGCCTGAGGTGCAAATCGCCATTTTGAGCAAGCGTATTGATGATTTGACCGCACATTTGAAGAAAAACAACAAGGACAAGCACAGCCGCCGTGGCCTTTTGCAGATGGT
>CAYSPK010000006.1:0-1400 GCA_964432905.1 uncultured Candidatus Saccharibacteria bacterium
CACTAGTTGTGGACGAATTACTCCTTCCACTATCGCACAAATACACAACTATGTATGACGTAAGGAACTGAGCGGTTCGCGCCGAGGCGCGAGGTGCTTTATGTACCAGAAAAAATAGTACACTGCGGTGCTTAAATCGTCAAGTTTTGCTGTGGATAAGGGCCTTTAGAGGGGTTGGCTGCGCTTTTTGGAGCGCTGGGCGTCGATATTGGCGTGGTGGCCTGAGAGAAGGACCTTCGGCACGCGATATTTTTTGCCCCCATGCTCGATGACTTCAGGCCGAGTGTAGACGTCGTGGCTCGCGACTCTCCCCTCCTCGAGCGACTCAATCTTGCCCAAGACGCCGGGGATCTGGCGCGCGGTCGCGTCTATGATAGCGAGTGCTGGCACCTCGCCGCCGGTGAGGATATAACCACCCACCGAAACCTCCTCGGCCTTTAGTATCTTTTTGGCGCGCGCGTCTATCCCCTCGTAGCGCCCACAGAGGATGATGACATCTTGCTGCTTTGAAAGTTTTTTTGCGTAGGCGTTGGTCAGCGGCTTGCCACCCGCCGAGGTAATCAAAATTTTTGGCTTTTTCTTTAACTTCTTTACTATTTTCTCGACTGCGCGGACAAACGGCTCGGCCTGGAGCACCATGCCCGGGCCGCCGCCATAGGGCCGCTCGTCGGCCTTGCCCCACTTGTTGGTCACATAGTCGCGCAGCTGGTAGGTCTTTACCTCGAGCCGACCCTCCTTTTGGGCACGGCCCAAGATAGACGTGCCTGTATACGCCTCGACCACCTCAGGAAACAATGTGATGACATAAAATCGCATATGTATGTACGTTATAGCGTGTCTTGTATAAAAAATGAAGGCGGCCTTTTGGGGCCGCCCTTCGAACCAACTCGCCTATTCTGAAAGTTTAGCGGGAATTCCGACTCGCTCGAGAACTTGCGACAGTGGCGAATTGCCGTACTGCCAACCCTGTCGAGCCAAGAAGTGGAGCACTTCCGGTGTCATTCTCGAATCATCCAAGGGCCCACAGTTTGCTATTACGGTTAAATTTCCTTCTCCGTCAACTTCATGGTGAATATCGACCTCAACACTGGGACCAAACGGCCAGCGTGGCCCGGAAAAGTGGATTCTCATTACTCCCGCCAACGGGATGGGCCATTCCTTCCGAAGCGGCATCGAAACCGCGGGAGAGACGCTCGGGTCGTTTAACGCTGTCTTGTACTGTTCATCAACTGGCCATAAACTTGGCTCGGTTAGAAAGACAACATACGTCTTTATTTGCTCGCCCATAACAACACTCCTTCCTATGTACTTATTACCACAAAAAGTATTTTTAGTCAATTACTAGTCCAAAACATCGTCGTACTTCTCAAAAAACGCAGGGAATTGCGAATGAAGCTCTT
>CAYSPK010000006.1:1410-14637 GCA_964432905.1 uncultured Candidatus Saccharibacteria bacterium
GATTTCATCGAGTGTTACCCAACGCAGCTCGTCACACTTCTCGGGCTCGCCTATCTTCACTTCGCTAGGATCAAGAAGTACCTGATGATCAAAGGCTATCCAATGGGTTTTTACTCCATCTTGCTCACGAAAGACGTCTCGATAGCCGAGAAAGCGAATTTCTTTGGGCGTCGCGCAATATTCCTCCTTAATTTCGCGTACGAGCGCGTCTTCAACCTTTTCGCCGAACTTGAGGCCTCCTCCACCCGCGTCCCACCGACCTCGCTCATCGCGACACTTTTGTGACCTTTTATGCAACACAAAATTCCCCTTCCCGTCGTGGCATAAAAAGCACACCGATACCCTAATGACGCCGTCCATAGTTACCATCCGTATTCTGAATAAAATTTGTTAGCTAAGGCGTTTTCTATAGCGACGCGCACATAGTCTATGGTGTTGGATGGCAAGTTATCGAGCGCGAACCAACTGAGGTCGTCGCACTTCTCGGGCTCGCGATTTTCGGGCTCACCCTCAAACATAGTCGCTGTCATGAAAAAGTCGATGCGTTCATCATTGGCGGCCCTGCGATGCATCACATGTACCACCTCCATATCCTCAGGCTTTATTTTGATACCAATTTCTTCAAAAGCTTCTCTGGCGCCACCTTCGCGCGAGGTTTCGTTGCCATCTAAGTGACCAGAGGGTAAACCATAGTTCCCGTCTTCAAAGCCTGTATTGGCCCGGCGCATGAGCAAAATCTTGCCGTCTCGGATAATTAACAAATATGACGAGCCTATATACGTAAATCGATTTGCCATATAGCCAGTATACGCGAACCTGGTTCTCCTGCACGCAAGTGGATTGATATATCAATCCACTCAATTGACCAGCGCTGTGTGGCTGGAAAATACAAAGATTGACTGGTATAGTCCCCACTGGTCGCCCTCGGGCAAACAGTTCTGGAGCAAAACGATGAGCCAAGAGTCTGTAGTTGTGTTGCCGCCAATATACTATCTACCTGCACTTGGGAGCATGGGGTACGGGTGGTGCTTATTATCTGAGGTCGTACAGTGCGCGACCGCACTGTCGGCCGGAGCACGCACAAATATCCAGTTCACGCCGGAGTCGCTTATTACAGAATTCGCGGCACTCGTTCGAAACAACCCGCGTGGCCGTCAGGCGAAGATTTTTCGCTTTTCCCTAGACGGGTACTTTGATGCTACCGAGGTACCTCCTCACGCTGCATTCATTCAGTTCAAATTATCCATCGATAGCCCATACCCAGAGGGGCTATACGTTCAGGCTGATTGGGCGTGCGATACGCTTTACATGATCACGCGCGGGGCATACAAAGCTGATGATATCCCCGGGACTGGTCGTGTTGGCATGCGGCCCCGCGGCGGTGAACTAATACACTCTGGTGACTTTATCAACTTCAGACGAAACTGACGCAAACGGCCGCCCCTCGGGGCGGCCGTACGTTTTTTATCTAAATGAAACTACAGCCCCAAGTCGCCCATGGCCTCGTCGATAGACTTCATGACGGGAGCTGCTGGCGCCTCGTGCGTGCCGTCCCAGTCGGAGCCGTCAGCTGCGCTCGAGGCGCGGCCGCCTGCTGGCTCGTTGATCTTGAGATTCACGCGGGCATTGTGCTTCATCCCGACGACGCGCAGGAGGGTGCGGATAGCCTTGGCGGTGTTGCCCGAGCGGCCGATCACCTTGCCCATGTCCTCAGGATTGAGATCGAGCGTGAGGAGGACCCCCATCTCGTCGACCGTGCGACCAATTTTGACCTCTTCTGGGTGGTCAACGAGCCCTTTGATTACAAACTCCAAAAACTCTTGATCTCTCTCTGCCATAGCTGGATATATAGATTGTTAAAAGTAACAACTTAAGTTTATGCCGCCGACTCTTCTTGTGCAACAAGGGCTTCTACCTCCGGCGTGGATACCTCTTCTGCCGCCCCGACGCTTTCGGTCGGAGTCTCAACTACTGACGCTGAGACTGGAGCAGCCGCTGCAGGAGCTTCCTTCACGGGAGCCGTCTTCTTTGGCAAGACGTTGACCTTCTTGCCAGTGATGATCTTATTTGAAACAAGGAGATTGTGGACTGTGCCCGAAACTTGTGCGCCATCTTTCATCCATGCGAGGATGCGCTCGCCTTTGAGCTCGACACGGTCGGTGCGCGGGTCATACGAGCCCACCATCTCAAGGTAGTTACCGGTCTTGGGCTTCTTTTTGGAGTCTACGACAATCACGCGAAAAGACGGGTCATTCTTGCGGCCGCGGCGTTGGAGTCGAATGTTTATCATGGTTGTGTATCTTAAAATCCGCCGGCTGGCGGACCCCACATAAGGGTGCCAATACTCTAGCAGATGAGTGCAAAATGGTCAAGCAAAGCGCCGCCGGCACCCCTCAAGGGGCCCGGCGGCTACGCTTATCAAGCCTCGAGCTGCACGGCGGCAATCGCAGCGACCAGCTGTGCCAAATATGGTTGGCCAAGGTTCGCGAACACTTGCCCGGCAATATCGTTGATATCTCGGGTTTGCTGTGCCACGTTTGCTCCAACCTGAGCCAGCAGGTTGCTAATGCAGGCAAGCACCTCTGGCATATCTGCGCTATTGTCCCACTCGGTGAGTCCTCCGACGAGGTCGAGGCCTCCGGCGTTAGACAGCTTGAACCACTCGGCATATACAGCCAAACTCAGTGAGGCAGGTGCCCCAAACCCTCTGCCCAACATAGTTTCAATCCTCCTAGGCAACTTGCCGAACGCCACAATAACATAGTTTTGGCAATTGCGCATCTGTGGATTTGTGGTATATTGCGACCATTAATGACTCCTCAAAAACGAGCACGTAGCGCGCAGGAGAAGAAACTCATCTCCGGCGTCATCCAAATCACGCGCAAAGGTGTGGGCTATTTGCCGTGCGAAGCGCTCGAGAAAAAAGGTGTCCCCCGCTCGGGCGACATCGAGATAGCGCCCGAGCATCTTGGCGGCGCGCTCAACGGCGACGTGGTCGAGGTATCGCTCGGCGGCCTCTTCCCCCGCCCTAAAGGCGCCGTCGTCAAAGTCGTCGAGCGTGCCCGCACCGAGTTTGTCGCAACGCTAAAGTTGCTTAAAGAGCAGTGGGTAGCCATCGCCGATGATGCCCGCCTCTACCGCCCTATCCGCCTCACTCAAGTCCCTGCGGGCGCTTCGACCGGCACCAAGGTTCTCGTAGCGCTGAAGCATTTTGACGGCACCGAAGACCCCACAGGCAAGGTGCTCGAGGTCATTGGCGCCGCAGGCGAGCACCGCACCGAGATGAACGCCATTGTGCTCGAGCACGGCTTTCGTACCGAGTTTTCGCCCGAGGTGGCGCGCGAAGCGAAGCATATCGAAGAGCACCACGCCGAGACTATCCAACAAGAATTAAAAAATCGTAGTGACTTCCGCACCGTCACGACCTTCACCATCGACCCGCTCACGGCGAAGGACTTTGACGATGCGCTCTCGGTACGCGAACTACATAACAATGAGTATGAGATCGGTGTGCACATTGCCGACGTCACATTTTTTGTGCGCCCAGGGAGCAAGCTCGAAGAAGAGGCCCAAAAGCGCGGCACGAGCGTCTACCTCGTCGACGCGACGATCCCCATGCTCCCCCACGAGCTCTCGGGCAATGTCTGCTCGCTCAAGGAGGGCGAGGATAGGCTCGCGTTCGCGGCCATCTTTCGCATGAACGCCCAGGGCCACGTGCTCGAGCGCCGCTTCGAGCGCACTATCATCAACTCCAACAAGCGCTTTACCTACGAAGAAGCACAAACGATTCTCGATGAGTCCGAGGGTCCTAGCTCGAGCGCGCCGAGTTCAGGCTCAAGCGAGCGAGCAGCTAGGCCCGAGGGCTCTATCTATACTCGCGAATTAATCATTTTGCGCGACCTTGCACGCATCTTGCGCAAGCAGCGTGAAAAGGAGGGTGCCATAGACTTTGGCGATAACGAAGTAAAGTTTGAGCTCGACAGCGAGGGCCGCCCGCTGCGCGTCGTGCGCAAGGAGCGCATCGAGACCAACCTGCTCATCGAGGAGTTCATGCTCCTCGCTAACCGCGAGGTGGCACACTATGTCTCGCAGCTGGCTGCCAAGGTACCCGAGAAGAACCTCGTCTTCCTCTATCGTATCCACGACGAGCCTAAGGCCGATCGCATCGAAGAGCTCTCGACCTTCGTGCGCGCAGTGGGATATGACTTTACTAAGAGTAAAAAAACAAAATACGCGGCCAAAGATATTGCAAACCTCCTGAAGCAGATCGAGGGCAAGCCCGAGCAGCACCTTATCCGCACCGCGACACTGCGCTCGATGGCGAAGGCGATTTATTCAACAAAAAATATCGGGCACTTTGGTTTGGCGTTTGAGTACTACACACACTTCACCTCACCTATCCGCCGCTACCCCGACATGCTCGTGCATCGTATTTTAGCCTCACACCTTGGCGGCAAGCCGATGGGCCGCCGCGAGTTTGATAATCTTGAGCGCCTCTGTATCAACGCATCCGAGCAAGAGGCCAAGGCGGTAGACGCCGAGCGCGAGTCTATCCGCTACAAGCAGGTGGAGTACATGGCAGGCAAAGTTGGCCAAACCTTTGAAGGCGTCATCTCGGGCGTGACCGACTGGGGACTCTATGTTGAAGAGCAAGAGAGCGCAGCCGAAGGGCTTGTGCGTGTGCGCTCTATCGGCGACGACTACTACACCTACAGCGCGAAGGCATATGCGCTCGTTGGCGAACGTACAAAAAAGAAATTCACCCTGGGTGACAGGGTGAAAGTTAAACTGACAGCGGCGGATCTTACTGCCCGCACGCTTGATTTTGAGTTGGTGAATTAATTCCTTCCATCACCACAGCCCCCAGGCCTGTAATGGATCATGGGTTGTTTGAGCGGCGGTATAGTATCCCCAACTAGGGGTATATGTCTCATCGTTTCTAAAATTTCTGTGCGAATTTCAGGTGGGAGTACATGAAGATGTTCGATCATCCCAATAAAAACTCCCTCTCCATTGCAACGCTTGCAACGAATTACACGCCCTTCTGCCCACAAATGATACGTATCACCTGTGAGCTCATGCGTCACAGTGTACGTGTTCATTATTTACGCTGCCTCCTTCTTATGCTCCTCGGACGTTAGTGTATTTGTTGTAGTATGGAGACGTTCGAATTCTGCCAAAACACGGCAAAGTGTGTATTCATCCAAGACCGCGCAAATGGGCTCCTTGGTCTGAATCTGCCGGTGAAGTTTCTTGCACGAGACCTTCACAAAAACCCATTCTCCGTTTTTCCTTTGTCGCATCAAGACGACCCATATCACCTTACCAACAAGGATTGGCTCGGTGAATTTGTATCGTCTCTTTTTTGTTTGGTAGGAATACGGGATTTTTCGAATTAGATCGCTCAGGGTTCTACCCATAGCGCACCCCCATCAACAGTACAGCGTGCACGACCATGTACAGCCAAAAATAGCAAACCATAATTTGGCAAATAGTGCAACTTTTTTATGCACTATAAAATCGTCTTTTCTTTGTAGGCACGGATGGCGGACCAGTTATGCTCTTTGGTTTGAAACTGCTTGGCGAGTGCGCGGCGCAGGTCCTCGCGCAAAATACTTTGGTCGAGAAATTGGATGAGGAGCCCCGCGTCCACGATGCGATAGCCCGAGAGGTGGTGGAGGCTAAAGTTGTGCGGCTCAAACTCGCAGTCTATGGCGCCGTCATCATAAAAGCGCACATGGTATTGATACAAAAGCTCGCTATCAGGATTCTCCACCTTACACACAAGCCCTGCCGTCTGCCCCGGCAAGACGAGCTGCCACACCGTGCGCTCAAAACCCATCCGCAACAGCTCTTCAAAAAAGAGCTGCTGGAGGTATCCTCGTTCATTCTCAATAAAATGACCGCGCACGATCGTGGGATGCAAAAACGCGGGATTGTAACGCACGAGCGAGTAGGTGTGGTCCAAGAGATAGGAAAAGAGATTTTTCTTAGGCATGCAAGGCTGCTATTTCGCCACAGCGAGGGCGTCCTCGAACTTTACCGAGAGGAGTTTTGACACCCCGTCACTCCCCATCGTTATACCATACAAAATTCCTGCTCGACTCATGGTCTCGCGGTTGTGGGTAATGACGATAAGTTGCGAATGTTTGGCGAGCGCCGCGAGCATGTCGCCATAGCGGCGGGCATTCGCCTCGTCGAGCGCGGCATCGGTCTCGTCGAGGATGAGGAAGGGAGGCGGGTTCACCTGCGACATAGCAAAGATGAGTGCGATTGAGGTGAGCGCGCGCTCGCCGCCCGAGAGCATATGGAGGCCCTTCACGCGCTTGTGCGGCAAGCTTATCGAAATATCAACTCCCCCATCGGCCGCCGTAGCCTTGGCGGAGGCTGGCTCATCATCTTCCTCTTCAGCTTCATCCTGTACGAGCGTGAGCGCGGCCGAGCCGCCACCAAACATGAGTGTAAAAAAATTATTGAACTGCACATTTATTTTTTCGACACCCTCGCTAAAGCGTGTGGCGAGCGTCTTGGTGAGCTCGTCTATGAGCGCGAGCAGATGCTCGCGCGAGGTCTCGAGGTCGGTGAGCTCGCGCGCCAAAAATTCGTCACGCTCGAGCGTGTCTTGGTGCTCCTTGAGGACTTCGTGTGCGTTGCCGAGACCCGACTCTTCAAGACGGATTTTGAGTCGCTCTATCTTCTTGCGCCTATCCTCTTGGTGCGAGCGCGGCTCGCTCGCTATCTCAGCATCTGAGAGCGGTGTGCCGGCGGCAGAGCGCACCTCGAACATTTCGTGGTCATACCCCATGCGGCCGATGAAGGCACCCGCCTCGCCTAACTCCTGCTTGAGCGCGTCGCGCTCGCGGTCGAGCACCTCGACCTGCGCGCGCAAGCGCGCGAGCACTACCTCGAGCTCGGAGCGGCGCGCCATAGCCCCAAACAGCTCGCGCTCTGCCTCGCGCGACGCGTCTTTCTCACTCTCGAGCGAGCGGCGCAGCTTTGCTATCTCCTGGACCACGCGATCTTCCTCGCCCGCTACCGCAGCGAGCTCCTCTTCGAGCGTAGCCTTGCGCGCTACAAGATCTTCTTTGCTGTGCCCAGCCTCGGTAACATCTGCCTCAGTGATACGGCGCAAAAAATCTTTAGCGAGGATAATGAGCCCCGCGACGCGCTGGCGCATATCTATCTCGGTGCGCATCGCCTCCTCTAACTCCTCTTCCACTTTTTGGGCAAATGCGCGCGCTTGCGCGGCGGGGACCGTCTCGCGCACAACATGCGACATACGCTCAGCGGCAAGGAGCTCGCCCTCGATGCGCCCGAGCTCGCGGCCGAGTGCGTCGCGCTTAGTACTCGCGCGGCGCGCATCCTCCTCGAGATGCACGAGCGAGGCGGCGCCCGCATCATCCTTCTTTGCTTCGAGCGAGGCGCGCAGCGCCGTGATGCGATTTTGTATATCTCGGTGTTCGCGCTCGGGAGCCTCGCGCTCAGCGCGCAGCATCTCCTCGCGCACGCGTACATAGACACTCTCACGTTTTAAATACTCCAAATATTTTTGGGCTAAGTCGTCGCGCAGCTTTTGTGACTCCTCGATCTTGCGCACCTGCGACTGCAAAAACTTCAGGTGTGGCGCCAACTCGCGGCGCAGCCCCTCCACCTCGCGCATGTTCTCGGCGGTCTTCTCGAGCTTCTTCCCCGCCTCTTCGCGCTTATACAAATAGGCGGTCAGCCCGAGCGCGTCCTCGAGCATCTCGCGACGCTCGCGCGGCGTCGAGGACAAAATACGGTCGGCCTCGCCTTGGGAAATGATATGGTGGCCGCTCGAGCCGATGTTCGCCTGCGCTAAAAGCTCGTTGATGTCGCGCAGGCGCACGGTCGAGCCATTAAGCACATACTCGTTGGAGCCGTCACGATTCACCACGCGCTCGATGGAGACTTCATCAAAGTCGAGCGCAAGCGCGCGGTCGGAGTTGTCGAATACTAATTTTACTGAGGCGCGGCCGGCGCGTGCGACCGAGGGCGAACCATTCCAGATCATATCCTCGCCGCGCCTGCCCCGCATAGACTTCATCGACTGCTCGCCCAAGACAAAGCGAAATGATTCGGCAATGTTGGACTTGCCGGAGCCATTAGGCCCGACGATAGAGGTAACCGCCGAGGCAAAGTGCAGCTCGGTCTTTTTGGCAAATGACTTAAACCCCGACAATTCTATCGACTTCAGACGCATCGCTCACTATTGTAACAAACCTTTTACCACCCTCGTGCTTCGAGCGCGGTGCGGGCGGCGGATTGCTCGGCTTCTTGCTTGGACTTGCCTTCGCCCTGTGCAAGTAATTCTTGTTTTGCATAGACACCAACAACAAAGTGTTTGTCATGGTCGGGGCCGGTCTCCTTGAGTACTGCGTATGAGGGCGTCACCCCTTGAAACTCTTGCACCTTTTCTTGGAGCGTCGATTTTGCATCCTGCCAGAGGCGCTTTTTGATAATCTCGTCAATTTTCGGCAAGAGGTGGCGTGCGATAAACGCCTGCGCCGTGTCATAGCCCTGGTCCATGTAGATAGCACCGATGAGAGCTTCAAACGCATTTGCGAGGAGCACGCCGCGCGCGCGGCCTTGGTCCTTTGCTTCGCCCTTGGAAAGCAGGAGGTATTCGTTCATCCCGAGCGTATTGGCCACTTCAGCGCAGGTGACGGCGTTGACGAGCGCGGCGCGGTACGCGGTTAAATCCCCTTCATCATGCTCGGGGAATTTTTCATACAAAAAGTGTGTCGCGACGAGCTCTAAAACTGCGTCGCCCAAAAACTCGAGGCGCTCGTTGTGCCCGGCTACCTCGCCACGGTGTTCGTTGAGGTACGAGCGGTGTGTGAAGGCTTGGCGCAGCAAATCTTTGTCGGTAAAGGTTATCTGTATATTTTCTTCGAACGCTGCAAATTGGTTAGCCGTTTGGCTCATGCTTGGGGTTAGTTAAGGTTGTAACTGCTTTTTCGACAATGGGGCGCATATCGTCATAAAAGTTGAGCTCCATCGCTTCATCGAGCGGGAACCACTTTGCGTCATCGAGCCCACCCTTTTGCGCGAGCGCAATGGGCACATTAGCCGACTCCGCCAGGAAGTAGATGACATGCTTGCGCTTCTTGCCCACTTCTGGGTCAGAGGCAACATACTCATTTTCGCCGATGCGCGCAATAGGGGTCACCTCGAGGCCAATCTCTTCCTTAATTTTGCGGACCACGCCGTCTTCAGGAGTTTCCTCGGGCGTGAGCTTACCTTTGGAGAGTGTCCAGTGGCCAAAGATGTCGTGTACTAAGGCGAGGTTAATGTCGGCCCCGTCGCGGCAATAGACGATTGCACCCACGAGCCGCTCCTGGGGCATCTGCTCAAAAGGGACGGCTTTTTTCTTTTTTGAAACTTCATCCTTCCCCGGCTCGCCCAACTCGTTGTAGACCGCGCCGAGGACTCCGTTGACGAAGCGCCCAGAGTTTTCGCCCCCGAAGGATTTGGCGAGCTCGATAGCTTCGTTAATTGCTACTTTTGCGGGTACCTTGTCTCGATCGGCAAAGAGGAGCTCGTAGAGCCCGAGGCGCAGCACGTTGCGGTCGATGGGTGCGATACGCGAAAGCGGCCACTCGGGGGCGGCCTTCTCTATCACTTGGTCAAGATCGCGCACACGCTCGACGGTGCCTTTGAGGAGCTCTTCCATAAAGGGCACATCTGAGGCATTAGGAGCAAACTCCTCGATATTGCGGGCGAGTATCTCGCTTGCCGCTTGGGCAGAGAAGTTTCGAAAATCCCACTCAAAGAGTGTTTGCAAGACTACCGACCGCGATAGATGCCTATTTGCCATTGTTTGAAAGATCGCCCGCGCCCACTACACAAAAACAGAAGATCAAGAACCAAGGTCGAACTACTTCGACGCCTCGCGCTTAGCCTTCTTGGTGGCCTTTGCTTGGACCTTCTTAGCCAAGTCAACGACCACACGCCCACGGTAGCGCCCGCACTGCGGGCAAGCACGATGCGACAGGCGCACAGCTCCACACTCGCAGGTGGCGAGTGACTTCGCTTTGAGCGACTTCTGCGAGCGGTCGTGACCCCGCTGGCTTCGGTTATGGCGCATTCGGACTACCATGCCCCTATATATACCAGAATCTCTATAAAAAGAAAAGCCCCCGGCCCCGCCGCTGTGGAAATGCTCCCACAGGGCGAGACCTGGGCCTCAGGGCCGCCGTTAGGCGGCAATGTTGTCTTCTCGATACTCCGAGCATCTGGCCCTACCGTCAGAGCTGGCTGTGCACTTGTCCAACGAAGAGCACCCCAGGCAGAGGCCTCTCGATGGGATCGGTCTCCCGCTCTTCAATTGCGGAACATGCCCCGGAGGGAAGGGAGAAGTGTTTACGCTACTCTCATAAGACACAGTTTACCCCCACTCAACAAAATTTTGAACCTACTGTCGCACGCGATCATCAAATAAGAACAGCGCACAACAGACCCCTTTATACCACGACTTTCTCTACTTTTCCAACCCGAAACGTCTTGCGGTGGATAGGCGAAAGCCCAAGCGCCTCTATCGCCCGCAGGTGCTTGTGGGTGCCGTAGCCTTTGTGGACCTCAAAGCCATAGCCCGGATACTGCCGGGCGAGCTTGTGCATGAGGCGGTCGCGCTTTACCTTGGCGGCGATAGAGGCGAGCGCGATAATAGGCTCGCTACCGTCGCCGCCAATAATGGTCTTTTGGGCATACTCCTCTGGCGCCTTGAGGAGCCCATCTAACAGGACAACATGGTCTTGCGGGTCGGGCGCGAGCGCACGTACTCCTTTGTATACACAACTGCGTATAGCAAAACTAAGTCCTTTTTCATCTATGACACGCGGCGAGGCAAACACGACGCAGTACTTCACCACCCCAAACTCGTGATACTTCTCGAGTGTTTCAAACACCGCTTCACGCCTTTCCTCGCTAAGTGTCTTGGAATCGGCGACACCAGGAAAGTTCTCGGGTATCGAGAGAAAGTCCGGCGCTATAACAAGCCCAACCGCGACCGGCCCCGCCAAGGGCCCGCGGCCCGCCTCATCGACTCCTATCAAGAATTTCATGCCAACAGTGTACTACAGTATACTAGCCACATGTCTGCCCGCTTTGTACCGCTGCACGTCCACTCCCACTACTCACTCCTCAAGGCGCTCCCCAAACTCCCCGACCTTATCAAGCGCGCCAAGGCCGAAGGCTGCGAGGCGCTGGCGCTGACCGACCTGTGCAACCTTTATGGCGCCATTGAGTTTGTCATGGAGTGCCGCAAAAAAGGTATCAAACCGATTATCGGTATCGAGGCCTACCTACCCGACGACGCGCGACTCCTCTTGTATGTGCAGGATGACGTGGGCTACAAGAATCTCCTTTCACTCGTGACCGACGCCTACACCAAAGTCGAGGGCGACCCACACCTAACCCGCGAGATGCTCAAAGGTCGCACCGACGGGCTCATTGCCATCGTCCCCAACTTGCGCGGCGAGGTGACCATGGCGCTTGCCTCACGCGACACCGGCAAGGCCGAGCGCGCGCTCAAGGAGTATGAATCACTGTTTGGGAAAGAGAATCTCTACATCGAGCTCTCCGTGTACGAAGAGCGCGACGGGCACGACATTTTTACTGAGTCGCTCAAGAGCTTTGCTAAAAAGCATGCGGTACCGCTCGTCGCTGCGCAAGAAGCGTTTTATTTAGAGCGCGAGGACCGGCGCGCATGGGAGACGCTGCGCAAGATTGAAAATGCTGGCGGGCGCACCGGCGAGGAGTCCGAGCTCGAAGAAGACTACTCCTTCCGCGGCGCCGAAGAAATGGCGGCACTGTTTGAAGACGCGCCGGAGGCACTTGAGAATACCCTAAAGATCGCCGAGCGCTGCAACCTCGACCTCACACTCGGCAAGTTCGTCTTCCCCTCCTTCACTCTGCCCGAGGGCGTCACCGCCGACGAGCGGCTGCGCGAGCTGTGCATGGCGGGTATGCGCGCCCGTGGGCTCGAGGGCAAGCCCGAAGTGCAGGAGCGGCTCGACTACGAGCTCGGCATCATCGCGTTTAAAGGCTATGCAATGTACTTCCTTGTAGTAGAGGACCTCATCCGCTTTGCGCGCGAAAATAATATCTTTACCAACATCCGCGGTTCGGTCGCCGGTTCGATGACGACCTACCTTTTGCAAATTACGAAAATTGATCCGCTCGAATACAAAATCCCCTTTGAGCGCTTCCTCAACCCCGAGCGCCCCTCGGCCCCAGATATCGACATGGACTTTGCCGACGACCGGCGTGAAGAGGTCATCAACTATGCGCGCGCCAAATATGGTGAGGACCACGTCGCCCAAATCGGCACCTTCGGTACGATGCTCGCGCGCGGCGTCGTCCGCGACGTCGCGCGCGCCCTGCGCTACCCGTATGGTTTGGGCGACCGCATTGCTAAGGAAATCCCCTTTGGCTCGCAAGGCTTCCCGATGACGCTCGATCGGGCGCTCGAAGAAAATCCCGAGCTCAAAAAGATGTATGACGAAGAGGAGGAGACGCGCGAAATAATCGACCTCGGCAAAAAAATTGAAGGTTGCGCACGCCACGTGGGCGTGCATGCTGCCGGTGTTGTTATCTCGCCGCGGCCACTCATCGAGTATGCACCACTGCAAAAAGACCCGAAGGGCGGCAAGCTCATCACGCAGTACGATATGTACTCCGTCGGCGAGGACGGCGCAGGCCTGACCAAGTTCGACTTTCTTGGTATCCGCAACCTCACTATCCTCGCGAGCGCTGTGAAACTCATTGAAAAAACGCGCGGTATCGAAATCGACATGGAGAACATCCCGCTCGATGACAAAAAAACGTTTGCGATGCTCGCGCGCGGCGAGACTGAAGGCACCTTCCAATTGAACGGCGCTGGTATGACCAAGTGGCTCGTTGAACTGCGGCCCACCACCATCCACGACATCAACGCCATGGTGGCGCTTTACCGCCCGGGCCCGATGCAATTTATCCCCGACTACATTAAACGCAAGCAAAACTCATTCCTTATCTCCTACCTCGACCCTGCGATGGAGCCCATTTTGAAGCAGACGTACGGCGTACTCGTCTACCAGGACGATCTCCTTATCATGGCTAACGTCTTTGCGGGCTACACCTGGGGCGAAGTCGACAAGTTCCGCAAGGCGGTCGGCAAAAAAATCCCCGAAGAGATGGCCGCCCAAAAAGAAAAGTTTATTAAAG
>CAYSPK010000006.1:14647-16624 GCA_964432905.1 uncultured Candidatus Saccharibacteria bacterium
ATATAATTTTTAAATATCAGAACTATATTAATTGCGAAATAAAAAACTTCGAGGTGTAAGGAGTTCTGAATTTACAAAACCTCCTTCCCAGTTTAGGCGTGGGAAGGAGAAAAAGAAAAATTTATTAAAGGCTGCGTGGAACACTCTCACTGGCCGCTAAAAAAAGCGCAGGAGGTCTGGGCGTGGATAGAACCCTTCGCCGCCTACGGCTTTAACAAGGCACACTCGGCGAGCTATGGACGCGTCGCCTACCAAACGGCGTATCTCAAAGCCAATTATCCTGTGGAATATATGTCGGCGGTCTTAACCGCCGAGTCGGGCGACGTCGACACCATCGCCATCATGGTCGCCGAGTGCAAGCGCATGCAGATCCCCGTGCTCGCGCCAGACGTCAACGAAAGTTTTGGCGACTTTACCGTCGTCGGCGACGGGATTCGCTTTGGGTTGTACTCAATAAAAAACTTTGGGCGTGGCGTCGCCGACTCAATAATTGCAGAGCGCAAAAAGAATGGAAAGTTCACGTCGCTCGCCGACTTTCTCTCGCGCGTTGCCGACCAAAATCTCAACAAGAAAGGTCTCGAGTCACTTATCGAGTGTGGAGCGCTCGACTCGCTTGGCGACCCGAGCCTCAGCGACAATGGCCGCGGCCAGATGCTCGCTGCGCTCGAACTCCTCTTGCAGTACCACCGCGACGCGACGCGTGATACGAGTCAAGACTCGCTCTTTGCGATGATGAGCACGGGGCCCGCAGAGTTAAAACTGCCTCCTGCCCCCGAGGCGACGATGGACCAGAGGCTCGTGTGGGAGAAAGAGTTGCTCGGCCTCTATGTCTCGGGCCACCCGCTCGACAAATTTAAAGAGCGGCTCGCCAAGCGCCGCATGACGCTGAGCCAGTTGCGCCAAGTAAAGCCCGGCGTCGTCACCGTGACCGGCGGCATGATAGAAGACATCCGCGTCATACTCACCAAGAGCGGCGACCAAATGGCGTTTATCAAACTCGCCGACTATGACGGCTCCATCGAGGCCGTTGTCTTCCCCAAAAGCTATGCGGAACACAAAGATATTTTGAAACCCGAAAGCTGCATCGCACTGAAAGGCAAACTCTCGTCGCGCAACGGCGAGCTTTCCCTCGTCGCAGATGCACTTAAAGCACTCTAACCCCTGAGTAAGTAATACAAAAAGACCCACGACGTGGGGCTTTTTGTATTACATCTGTGACACACTACACTAGCGGCATGGCGTACGAGCGCCGCTGAGTGCAAGCGGGAATTTCACCCCACTCCATCCGGTGCGTGCGTTATCTGCAGGGCAGAATGAACTCGTCGATGCTGAATACTCGGCATTAAACACAGGCTTTTTGCCGGTATACGCATTGAGTAGCCCACACGTGCCATATTGATTACATTGTTCAGTAAGAATAGCGTCGAAGGTGTTTACCATGTCTGCGGCATAACTATCACCCGTGTCGTCAGGATTCTTACCCCACATCGCAACACCGAGACTGTGCGCGTAATTTGCGAGTGTAGTCATGAACGCCTCTTCATCACTCTTGGTGAGAGGAAAACCAGTGTCGCTCGTATAACTTTCATCAATGTCAGGTTCGATAGCGTCAAAACCCTTGTCCGCACACATCTTTATGCGATTTTTGATGACCGACACTACCTGCGGATTTCGGATATCAACATATCGCTCGGATGAGTACCCTGGCATAGTTTTGCCAAGACCTGCCGCAGGGAACTGTGCGTAATCAGGACGATAGTTTTCAGCGGCTCCGACTTCGATATAACATACAACTTTTTTACCCATTGCATGCAATGCTGCGACCGTTGAAGCTGGGTTATCAAACCCATCAATGTCGTACACTACAGGGTCGGTCGCTGGAGGCGTTGTCCCGTTGTAGGCAGTGACCCCTGTACCCATATCTTTTGCGGACGAAAGACTCAGCGGGTGGTCGATTTCCCACTGCCACGCGAGCGC
>CAYSPK010000007.1:0-2363 GCA_964432905.1 uncultured Candidatus Saccharibacteria bacterium
GCCGAAGCACTCAAAGCGCTCTTGGGCCAATACACCCCCCCACCACTCTCGCTGCTGGAGCGTGACCGCGGCCGCCCGGGTGTAGGCGACATTAAAGGCAACGCTAATATCATCAAGCGCACCTTGGCCAACTTCGGCATCACGGTAGAACTCGACGAAATCTCCATCGGCCCCTCCGTCACACGCTATGCTATTAAACCCGCAGAAGGTGTGCGTCTCCAAAAGATAGTCTCACTCCAGACCAACCTCGAACTCGCGCTCGCGGCACACCCAGTGCGCATCGAAGCACCTATCCCAGGCAAGTCACTCGTGGGTATTGAAGTGCCAAACTCCGCCAAAGTGACCGTAGGCTTGGGTACGTTGCTTGAAGCGCCAGAATTCTCCAACTCACCTAAGCCGCTCCTGGTGGCGCTTGGCCGTGACATCGCGGGTAGTAGCCACTTTGCCAACGTCGCTAAAATGCCCCACATTCTCATCGCCGGCGCCACCGGCTCGGGTAAGTCGGTCACTATTCATGCCGTCATAAACAGCCTACTGTACCGCTGTGGGCCGCAGCAGCTGCGCTTCCTCATGATCGACCCGAAACGTGTCGAGCTCACGCTCTATAACCGCCTACCCCACTTGCTCACACCCGTTATTACCGACCCAAAGAAAGCTATCGCTGCATTGCGCTGGGCAGTGAAGGAGATGGAACGTCGCTACACTATTCTTGAAGAAGAGCGGGTGCGCGATGTGGAGTCCTACCACCAAAACGTGCTTGCGCCAGCACTCGAGAAGTTGCGCGCCCGGGGTGAGCCCGAAGAGGGCGAAACGGTGCCCGAGGCGATGCCGTACATTGTTATTGTCATCGACGAGCTTGCCGACATTATGCAGACCTTCCCGCGCGAGCTCGAGGCAGCTATTGTGCGTTTGGCGCAAATGAGCCGCGCCATTGGTATCCACCTCCTCCTTTCAACCCAGCGCCCGAGCGTTAACGTCATCACCGGCCTCATCAAGGCTAACGTGCCTTCGCGTCTCGCACTCCAGGTCGCCTCACAAATTGACTCGCGCACTATCCTCGACCAGGGCGGCGCAGAAAAACTCTTGGGCGCAGGCGACATGCTCTACCTTGGTGGCGAAATGGGCAAACCGGTGCGTCTGCAGAGCGCCTTTATTAGCGAAGGCGAGGTAAAGAAAGTCACCGACTTCATTGTCAAACATAACGAGGCGGAACTCCCGATAGAAATTGGCACTCAAAACAGCGGTAGCCCCGTGGGCCTTGGCGGCGGCTCTAGTGGCGGCTTTGGTGATGAAGAAGAAGTAGACGATGACATGTACGAAGCGGCACGTGCCGCCGTCATCGAGGCGCAAAAAGCCTCGACCTCCTACCTGCAGCGCAAACTGCGCGTCGGCTATGCGCGCGCAGCCCGCCTCATCGACATCCTCGAGGAGCGCGGCGTCATCGGCCCGGGCGACGGCGCTAAACCCCGCGAGGTGCTCGAAAAGTCGGGCGGCAGTATGGCAGAATCATCCGACGAAGAGCTATGAGACGCGCGCTCATAGCCCTTGGCGTGCTCATCGTCCTCGCCTATGGCGGCTTTGAAGCCCGCCGACTCATCCAAGGCCCCACCATCAGCATCATCTCACCCAAAAACGGCAGCGCTACCTCGACCACACTCCTCGTCGTCTCGGGCACAGCGCAGGACATATCCTTCCTCACGGTCGACGACAAGCCAGCATTTACTGATATTTCGGGGCATTTTTCGGTCACTCTTTCGCCTCCCAGTGGATATACTATAATCACGGTTGCCGCGGTGGACCGCTTCGGGCGCCACACACAGCAAGAGGTCGAGATAACGATGCGCGATTATTGTCCTATCAGCTAATTTTCATACCCTATGGCAAAGAAAGATGTGAGGAGTGCAGCACCTACGAGCACCAAAAAGGACACCTCAGCAATTGATGCGGCTATCCGTGAGATAAAAACGAAGTTTGGCGACGAAGCCATCATGAAATTGGGCGAAACGCCCAAGGTGGCGGTCGACGCTATCCCCTCGGGCTCTATCGGGCTCGACTGGGCGCTGGGCATTGGTGGCTACCCACGCGGCCGCATCATCGAAATTTTTGGTCCTGAATCATCAGGCAAGACGACCCTGTCCCTGCACGCTATTGCAGAAGCACAAAAGAAAGGCGGCGTCTGTGCGTTTATCGACGCAGAGCACGCTCTGGACCCGGAGTACGCCCGCAAAATCGGCGTAAAGCTCGACGAGCTCCTCATTAGCCAGCCAGACACCGGCGAGCAAGCACTCGAAATAGTTGAGAGTCTCGTGCGCAGCGGCAAAGTCGACATTATCGTCGTCGACTCCGTCGCCGCGCTCACCCCC
>CAYSPK010000007.1:2411-15769 GCA_964432905.1 uncultured Candidatus Saccharibacteria bacterium
TCATGAGCCAAGCGCTGCGCAAGCTCACTGCCATCACTGCTAAATCAAAAACGGTGGTGGTCTTCATCAACCAAATCCGCATGCAAATTGGTGTCATGTTTGGTAACCCCGAGACCACCCCGGGCGGCAAGGCGCTGAAGTTTTATACCTCGGTACGCCTCGACATTCGCCGTATCGCCCAAATTAAGAAAGGCGAAGAAGTGGTCGGCGGCCGCCACCGCGTCAAAGTAGTGAAAAATAAAGTGGCAGCGCCCTTCCGCACTACGGAGTTTGACCTCCTCTACAACGAGGGTGTCTCGAGCGAAGGCGAACTTTTGGCGCTGGGCGAGAAGTTTGGCCTCGTGAGCAAGAGTGGCGCCTCTTACAGCTATATGGCAAAAGATGGTGAGAAGGTGGCGCTCGGCCGCGGCTATGACGCGTCGCGCACCTTCTTGCGCGAGAATAAAAAGATAGCGAACGAACTCCTACACGGTATCCGCAAAGCCTTTAATGAAGGTGCTGTGGCCAGCAAAACCCCTATCGAAAAAGACGAGGAATAACTACGCCAAACGCGGCACGAAACGCAGCGCGCGGGCGAGGTCGGCGAGCATAAAGACGAGCGCTATGCTGGCGAGGAGCACTATCCCCTGCACCACATGACTGGTGTTGGTAAACGCGACGAGTGAAAAGTTGAAAATATTGGTGACGCCACCCTGCGCCACTGAGAGAAGATTCTGCTCCACGCTCGAGAGCGAAACGAGCATCGTCAAACCAAACGCGCTCACAAACAGCGCGTAGCACTCGAGCGCCGTGCGCGACAGAGCTTTGCGTGCGACATGTATCGCCGCCACACCTGCCATAACCCTTTGTTCAATCTTAGTCATATGATTTAGACGCAACTAATTATTAATAGTTATTGCTTTATAAATTCTCTCAAACTCGCGCTTCGCCCGGTGCACTCTGGTTTTTATCGCGCCCACGCTCACACCCTCTTGCTTTGCTATCTCCTCTTGCGGCTTCCCTTCTATGAAAAACGCAGTGAGCACGTTAGCAAACAAGGGCGGCATGCGATTGAGTACTGAAGCGACCTCGTCTTCAAACTGGCGTCGCTCAAACTGTCGGAGGTTCTTGTCGGGGATAAGCTCCCAGATCTCTTCGTCGAGCTCGACGGTATGGGCGCCAGAGCGCTTGCGCTTAGCGTAGTGTGAAAGCGCAGTGTTGATGAGGATGCGATAGGCCCACGAGGAGAACTGCGCCCCCTCGACCGGCTTAAACTTTGGCGCATTGAGGTAGATTTTCATGAAGGCCTCTTGGACAATATCCTCAGCCTCCCCTTCGTCGCGGATGATACTGCGTGCCTTGCGCAAGAAGGGCGCCTCATATCGCTCAACCAATTTTGCAAAGATCGACGGTGTCCCGATAGACGCGTGCAAAAGCTCCTCGTCAGAAACGTCGTCCCACGCTCTTGCAGTAGTGTCCGTGAGGTATTCCATGGTCACACTGTACAACATCGCTGTCTTGCCATCTACAACTGGCCAAAATGTCAAAAGTTTCATAGAATGGCGAGCATGTTGGAATACAATGAAATTTTGCCCAAAAAGGTCATACTTTTGGATGGAGAACCTTATGAAGTGCTCGAGGCACACGTCTTTCGCAAGCAAATGCGTAAGCCGGTCAACCAAACGAAGCTGCGCCACCTTATCTCTGGCAAAGTGACCGAGCAGGCCTTCCACCAAATGGAAAAGGTCAACGAGGCCGACCTCTCGACCCGCGAGGTAAAGTATCTCTACCACAACAAGGGTGAGTACTGGTTCTGCGCGGCAAATAACCCAGGAGACCGCTTCGAGCTCGATGATGAAATAATCGGCACTGCGGGACAATTTTTAAAGCCAAACACTGTCATTGAAGCAGTTGTGTTTGATGACAAAATTATCTCAGTCAAAATCCCGATAAAAGTTGAACTCGTTGTCAAAGAAGCGCCGCCGGCTGTGCGAGGCAACACTGCCCAGGGCGGTACGAAACAGATCGTGCTCGAGACCAGCGCCACCGTGAATGCTCCCCTCTTCATCAACGAAGGTGACATCGTGCGCGTTAATACTGAGCTGGGTCAATACGTCGAACGCGTCGATAAAAAGTAAACAATCGACCAAATACGAAAAACCCCGCCGAATGGCGGGGTTTTTCTATACTCTCTAAACTTAGCGGATGATGTAGGGCAAGAGCGCCATGTAGCGAGCGCGCTTGATGGCCTCAGCGAGGACACGCTGGTTAGCGGCTGAAAGGCCGGTGCGGCGGCGCGGCAATATCTTCCCGTGCGGGTTGATGAAGCGGCGCAACGTCTCGACGTCTTTGTAGTCGATGCGCTGGAGCTGGGTGTAGTTATCTTTCGGCATACTGATAATATAAATGCTTGCTTGTAAAGTGTTCTAGCCGTATCTAGAACGGTATATCGTCAGGATTAATGTCTTCTTGCGGGTAGTCTATGGCGTCATCCTTTGGTGCCGCCTGTGGAGCTTCATATCCTCCCTCGCTTCGCTCGGGGCCTCCGGCGCCAGAGGCGCCTCCGCCACGCGGCCCAAACTGGACAACATCAGCGACCACCTCGGTGCGGTACTGCTTACCCTTGTCTGAGTCCCAGCTGCGAGTTTGCAGGCGCCCTTCAACGTACACAGCACTCCCTTTTTTGAGGTACTGCGCACAGGTATCTGCCTGGCGACCAAACACCACGATGTTGTGATACTGGACCTCCTCTTGCTTGGAGCCGTCTTGTTTGCGATAGACGCGGTTGGTAGCGATTGAGAACGAGCACACATTACTCCCCGACGGCAAGGCTCGGACCTCAGGGTCGCGAGTAAGGTTGCCGAAGAGCATTGCCTTGTTGATATACATATAGCGTTAGTTAACCAAAGCGTCGATCGACTTATCGAGCTCTTCCTCTGATACCTCGGCTTTTACTTCAGCCTCAGCTTGTGGCTTTTGAATCACTTCACCCTCGAGACGCGATGAGGTAAACACTGCGCGGCGTGGATTCACCACATCCTCTCGGACCGTGTGCACGACGAGATAGCGCAGCACCTGCGGCATCGCGCGCAGCGCCTCCTGGAATGCCGGGATAGCGTCACGCTCGGTGGCAAATTTGATAAAGCCAAAGTAGCTTTCGGTGTACTTCTCGCGCTTACCCTGCACTGAACGCTCGACTTGGTATGCGAGCGTCATGCGCGTTGGGAATTGCTCCGAGATGATCTCGGCATCCTTTAGGAGACCGTGGATCTTCTCAACCGCCGCAGCTACTCCGTCCTCGGGGACGGTAGGAACGAGATGAAACCCGACTTCAAAGACGGGGGTCGTACTCTTCGCTTGGGATAACTCCGCTTGTGCGGAATGCGACTTTTCAGTCATGGGGACACCTTACCACAGCGGGCTATATTTGCAACCCAAAGACTTTTGCGGCATTTGCTACGGTCGCATGAGCGACCTCCTCTTCAGACAGGCCTTTCACTGCGGCGATTTTGGCGACGATGTGTGGGATATAGAGTGGCTCGTTGCGCTTGCCGCGGTTGGGCACAGGAGCTGCGAAGGGCGAGTCTGTTTCAGACAACATGCGGTCGAGCGGACACACGCGGATAGAGTCATCATAGTCGGTCGTGTAGGTAATAGGCCCCGGGAACGAGAGGTAGCAGCCTAAGTCGAGATATTTCCCCGCCAGCTCCCCCGAACCGGTGAAGAAGTGGATGACAACAGGGATGGTTAATTTCAGTTCGCCCAGAATTTCGAGCATATCGTCATGGGCATTGCGGCAGTGGATGATAAGCGCCTTCCCTAACTCTTGCGCCAACTTCGCTTGGCTCACAAAACGCTCGCGCTGCATAGCCTTTTCCTCTGGTGTGCCGCCACTGCGAAAATAGTCGAGCCCACACTCACCTATCGCGACCACTTTGGGGTGGCGCGCCAACTCCTCCATCTGGATTGATATATCAATCCACTGCTCACTGCGGTTATCGTTTGGATGAAGTCCTACAGAGGCCCACAAAAAGTCATGCTGTGCCGCGAGCTCGACCGCTTGCACACTCTGCGCATAGTCGGTGCCGATGACGACCGCACCAAACCCCTCCTGCCGCATACGCGCGAGCACAGCCTCCCTATCGTCGGCAAACTGCTCCATATAGAGATGGCAATGCGCGTCGAAGTATCGAAACATGTTACTCTTTGCGCGGGAAAAGATTCTCCGGCTTTTTGTTTTCCTTAATTGCTTCCAAAATTTTTTCGCTAGTCTGTGGTAAGAAGGACTGCAACGATTTAGCAATTACATAGACTTCTCGCACCAGGTCGCGGATTACATCTTCGCCTTGAGCTCTGTCTGTCTTAATAAGCTTAAAGGGTTCCTTTTCAGTAATTAACTGGTCTGCACGTTGAATTTCAGACCAAATGTAATCCAAAACTTCGTTCACCTTAAACGCCTCCATTGCTTGTTGGATATTACTCTCCAGTCCAGTGGACCTAGTTGATTCGATAATAGGAGTCGCCACATTGTTTTTTTCCGCCATCTGCATAACCCGAGCAACAAGGTTGCCAAGCCCATTTACCAAGTTGCCGTTGTATGCCTCTTTAAATCCTTCGCGGGTAATATCGCCATCTTCAAACGGCGAAATGTGACGCGCGAGATAATAGCGTACTGCCTCAGTGCCATACTCAGCAATCAATTCTTCAGGATCGATAACATTACCGAGCGACTTACTCATCTTCTTCCCTCCAGAGGTAATGAAGCCGTGCACCAAGAGGGTTTTTGGGAGCGGTAAACCCGCTGAAAGGAGCATGCCCGGCCAAATAGCTGCATGGAAGCGCAAAATATCTTTACCAATGACGTGGATACCTGGCCAAAATTCTTTGTACAAGCTGTCGTCTTGCCGACCATATCCAAGCGCCGAAATGTAATTAGTGAGTGCATCGCACCATACATACATCACTTGCGAGTCATCGCCCGGCACCGGGATACCTAGCCCTGCGGGCCAATCCGCACGGCGCGGGCGCGAGAAGCTCACATCCTCAAGCCCACTTTCAAGCAGCGAGAGGATCTCATTCTTGCGCGTCTCGGGAATTATCTGGAGCTCACCCGACTTAATCTTTTCTTTAATGGGCTGTGTATATTTTGAAAGTTTAAAAAAGTAATTCTCCTCCTTCAAAAATTGCGGCTCGACACCATGGTCGGGGCACTTCCCATCAACTAAGTCTTTCTCGGTCACGAACGCCTCATGCCCAACACAGTAAAGCCCCTCGTATGCTTTTTTATATATGTCACCCGAAGCAACCAGTTTGGTCCATAAGAGCTGCACACCTGGCCAGTGTTTTTCTTGGTCGGTAGTGCGAATAAATTGGTCGTAGGAAATCTCGAGATTGCGAAAAAGTGTCGAAAACTTTGCAATAATTTCGTCTAGAAATTCTATCGGCTCTTTCCCCTCTTTATGCGCAGCGTCAACCATCTTTTGCGTGTTCTCGTCAGAGCCGGTGAGAAAGTAGGTCTTGTCACCCTGGAGTCGGTGATAGCGCGCTAAGATATCGGTGAGTGTTGTAGTGTACGCATGGCCCATGTGGAGCTTCGCGTTTGGATAGAAAATGGGCGTCGTTATGTAAAACTTTTTATCTGCCATTGTTTGAGGCTACTGTGGCGAGGGGCTCTCGTCAACTCTGCTCGAGTAGTTCGGGTGGGAGCGCGGCGCGCTTGCGCTTGTCGATATCAGCGACAAGTTCTTGAATAGCAGCCGCTATCGGGACCGAGAGGAGCACTCCGAGGAATCCAAAAAGCTTAAAGCCGATGAGGAGCGCAAGAATAACGAGGAGCGGCGGCACGCCGACCACCTTCTTCACCACCACAGGATAAATGAGATTTGCCTCAAACTGCTGCACCACCACATATAGCCCCGCAACCAGCAGCGCCTCGGTGATACCGCCGGCGGTAAACGCAATAGCAACACCTGGAATAGCCGCAAGAATCTGACCAAAAACAGGTATGAGCTCAAATATGCCCGCGAGCACCGCAAGGAGGAGCGCATACTTAATACCAAGGATCGTGAGCACCAAGAAAAGAAGGAGACCGACAATAACCGCAAGAATGATCTGGCCCTGCATCCACCTACCTATCTTGTCTTGAGAACGTTTCCACAGATCAAGCACATACGCCTCGTGCTTCAATGGGGTGACGATACGCAAAAAATCATCGACGCCAGTCTCCTCGACCGAAAAGTAGAAGGAGAAAACGACTACTAAAATGAATGAGGAGAGGCCACCAAAGAATGCCGAGAGCGTCGAGAACACGCCGCCTGTCGATGACTCGAGAGTTGACGACACGCTACGCAAAAGATCTGCAGAAGAAAGCGAATCAAACCCGCCCCACGGCAAGAGACCGTGTGTTACATCAGCAAAATTGATAGTCGAAAGAGCACTCGGCAACTGACTAAGAAAGTTCGCCGCGTCGTTAAGCACTGGCGGCAAGAAGATAAAGAGGATGCCAAAAAATACCACCGCGATGATCGCGTATATAAGTATGACTGCAACCAATCGCGAGACCCGCAGGACGCGACGCAGACTGCGCACCCCCGGCTCGATTGAGGATGCGATGACAATGGCGGTGAGGAGGATGAGCACTATCTCGCGCAAATACCACAGCGCAGCAAACAGCACCAAAAAAAGCAGGGTCGTGACTATTGTCCCCGCGGTGATGGTGACCTGTACGTCGCGCTCTTTCATAACCCTATCCTAACACAGGCGTTATTTTTTCTTTAAGAAAAGTCCCGAGTTCGGCCACTGGCATACGCAGCTGCTCGCCCGTATCGCGGTTGCGAATCGTCACCGTATCTTTATGCTCAGCTACCTCACCGAGCGTGTCAAAGTCGATGGTGATGCAGTACGGCGTGCCGATCTCGTCCTGGCGGCGGTAGCGCTTACCGATATTGCCATTATCGTCCCACACAATTTGTGGGATTTCCTTTTTGAGATTCGTATATACCTCACGCGCCTTCTCTACTAACTCGGGCTTGTTCTTCAAGAGCGGGAAGACAGCAGCTTTGACTGGTGCGAGGTGCGAAGGGAGTTTGAGATACACACGCGACTCACCACCCAACTCGTCCTCGGTGTACGCCTTGGTAAGTACCGCGAGCACATGGCGGCCTAGACCAAACGTAGGCTCGAGCACATGAGGTACGTACTTTTCATTCGTCGCGGGATCAAGATACGAAAGATCTACACCCGTATGTTCAATGTGGCGACTAAGGTCAAAGTCTGTACGGTATGCAAGCCCGCCGATTTCATCGAACTTGTGTGGGTATTTAAAATGAAAATCGATGGTACGCTTTGAGTAGTGCGCCCGCTCGCCATCAGGGATTTCCTCTTCTTTAATATCCTCTGCAGAAAACCCAAGCGCTGCAAACCATTCGTGCATATTTTTGCGCAGCTTTTCAAACTGCTCACTCCACGACGCTTCGGGTATAAAGTACTCAAACTCCATTATTTCGAGCTCTCGTACACGGAAGATAAAATCACGTGGCGCTATTTCATTACGAAAACTGCGACCAATCTGAGCAATACCAAACGGCAGTTTGGGGTGATAGGTATCGAGAATATTTTTAAAGTTAACGAACATGCCTTGCGCCGTCTCAGGACGCAGATACACCGCCATATCCGCACCATCGACCGAACCAACCGATGTTTTGAACATCATGTTGAACTGCTGCGGTGCCGTGAGTGCATTACCTTCAGGACTCTTAATGCCATGCTTTTCTATTGCCTCCCCCATTTGCTCAAGCGTCATGCCGGCAGGGTCGATGTTGTTGTCTTCAAGCAGATGGTCGGCACGATATCGCTTTTTTGTTTTTACGTCTGACACGAGCGGGTCGTTGAACCCACCCACATGCCCACTTGCCTCCCACACCCGCGGGTTCATGAGAATAGCTGAGTCGATGCCATACATATCGTCCCGGTTTTCAACAAACATACGCCACCAAAGATTTTCAATATTTTTCTTCAGCGCCACACCCAAGGGGCCGTAGTCCCAGGTGCCGGCTAAGCCGCCGTAAATCTCAGAGCCTTGGAATATGAAGCCGCGACGTTTGCACAGGGCGACTATTTTTTCCATCGTGTCGTTTGCTGCCATAGGTGTCACTTTACTGCTTTGGCGCCACATTGGCCATAGTGCCGTCGTAGGAGGCAGAGTCGTTGGTGAGCATGGTGGTGACCGGCAGTGTACTGGCCGATACAGACACTTGCGCGAAACGGTCTTGGCCGGTGAGCTTCGTGGCGTTCACCAGTATCGGCGCGTTACCAACTTGAGTGATGCTTGGCGTGAGCGCCACTTGGAACGCCCCTTGCTTGGCTTGCATGCTATAGCCCGTGCCAGCCTTCACATCACCAAGACTCCAAGTGACCGTGCGCGTGCCAGCATCGTAGGTGATACCACTTCCCGACTGTGCAGATACAAACTGCACATACGGAGGCAGCGTCGTCTGTACGACTGTGTTGGCAATGGTATTTGATGAATTCTTCACCGCCCAGACGATGGTATAGGTCGTGGTCTTTTCTGCGACCGGCGGCATAGGGCCCGAGTTTTGGAACACACCCGAGAAGTGCACCGCGATCGCGGCAATGTCGACCGCAGAAGCGATTACTGCTTGTGTGGTAGCTGCGGATGAGACCGTCTCGGGTACGCCCGACTGCCCTTCACGCACCCCAGAAACACCCACATTGAGATTGATGGTGGGGTTAGTGTAGACAGTCCCACCGGCGCCCGGCGCCAGCGTCGAGAAGGTAAACTGCTCGGTCCCTGAAGCGCCCGGCGGTATAGAGGCAAGTGTCGAATCTTGGTCCTTTGACCATACGATAGTTTGTGTTTGAGATTCATAAAAACCATTTGCGGCGTTGATAGAGCTCGGGTCAAGTGCGGGGCCATTAAACGAGAGGCGCAGCTCAAGATTTGACACCGGCACGCTTAAATTATTTTGCCAAGTAACTTCACCATCAATGGTTTGCTGCCCCGGGACCGATACTGTCTTGCCTGTTTTATTATTGAGTGCAATGGTCGCAGTGACGAACGGTCGATGCACGGTGAGCGTTTGTGGTACGACAATAAACGGCACCGCTATAGAGGTATCGGTCGGGTCCTGTACTGGCCCCGTCACAAACCGAAAGACACGATCCTCGCCATCTTGCCCTTCAATAGTACCTGTAAGCTGCACTACTTTCGTGTCGCCCGGTTTGAGTGTCCCCAAACGCCAAATGGTGTTGCCGGTATCTGCGGGCGGGTTTGTTTGTAGGGGTGTAAATCCAAACGGATACTGCCCTTGGAGCACTACGTTGTCTATCGGCGATGATGAATTGCTCGTCACGGTTACTTGCATAGTGAACTGCTCACCCGCTATGGCTTCCTGCGGCGCATTAATGGAAATGGATACTGGCGAAGATCCCAGCGTGAAATCAGCGCCCGACTGTTTCTGGAATACTGAGTTTGAGCCCGGCACCACATAGGAAAGATTGACACTCACCTGCTGCGTCGTGCCTTCCTGGCCATAGAACACCGCACTCACAGTGCGTTTAATTTGCTGCCCCGGAGCAATAGCACCTATGGAAATACGTTCATGGGTGAGCGGTTTGGTTTGGTCGTTTGGATCGCGAGTACCATCTGGATACGTCACGGAAAGATCTGCAAGCTGGAGTGGCGTTTGGTTGCGATTGTTGATAATGATTTGAAAAGTGGCCGGTTTGCCGCCATCGATAACCGATGAAGAAATAACCTGCATGTCAATATTCTTTGGTGAAATTGTATTACCTCCATACAAGACTACATACCCAGCAACACCGCAAGCACCCACAAAAAAGAGTAGCGCTGCAATAAAAAACTTTGTCGCAAATGATGTGCCTTTCTTCTTCATAACAATAGTTTGCAACGTTTCCACATCAATCATTTTTGGACGCACATCTTCCAGTGTGGTATCTCCCCACGACACCGGTGGGCGAATATCTTCCATAGGAGTAAGCGGTGAACGCGCGTCCGGATTTGCCTCAGCCGGATTCTCGCGAGAATAGAGTGAATCCTTCAAGCTCTCTATCGAATCCTTTTTGTTCTCCTTGCGCGACCCCATACTGAAAAGTATACACGACTATAGTCCCGTAACGCTGAGTGACTCATTAATGGTGCGGACGAGCATTATGCGTGATTCTTTGGCGCTCGCCAATAGTTCTGTTGAGTATCCCGACTCGACAAGATACGGCGCGAACATCTCCGTGTGTGGCACATACCCAAGGCTCGCCAGGAGGCGTAACACAAGAACGCATTCGAGCGCTTCAGCATCTTCGCGCAACTTCACCTCTTGCAGCGCAGCGAGACCCTCTCGGACAAGCGCAAAGAGTTCTGGCGAATATTCTTCACCGCGCACCAGACGCAAAAGAAGACGCGCAACCTTCCCCTGCTGGGTGGCGTGAGTACCGAGAGCGCCGAGGCGCTCTATAGATTCAACTCCAACAAGCTTCCACTCACTTCGTCCTCGCACAAGGCTGTATCGCGCAAGCGTGAAAACTTCGAGCCCGTAGCGCAACTTTGAGACATCTTTGCGCGCGGAGCGCGCGGAGGCACGCACAAGCCCCAACTCTTCGGTGAGGAGCGCTATCTGCGTATTTGACTCGCCAACACCGCGCTTCCCAAGCACGATGCCGCGCGTCACGTGGATCTTATGCATCCTTCTTGAGTGTCAGGGTGAGTGGGAACGGTGCCGCAGGGTGCTCCTCTCCCCCGTCGGCTAGGTAAATATCACCAAGGTTTGTCTCTTCGATGAGGATGGTGTCGTATTTCTTAAAGAAATTTTCACCCTCGGTATTTGTCGCGACGGTAAGGTTCGGTCTGTCGGCAATGGTGAGTTTTTCTTGCTTGCGCAGGTCTTGAATCGCGCGGACAAGATCGCGCAGTAAACCCTCTTCGCGCAACTCGTCGGTGAGTGTGGTGTCTAGGCGGACATGAAGTTCGTTGTTTTGCAAACTTAAATCAACCTTTATTTCTTTAACATTTACCTCATCCTCAAGAATTCTTACAAATTCTTCTGGTAATCTTTGTGATATCTCGAGCAAACCAAGAGGTTGGCGTAATTTTATATTTTGCTTCTCCCTGATATTTAAAACCTGGGACGCAAGCTTTCTAATTTCCTGCATATTAGCAAGCACTTCTTGTTCAATCTTTGGCGCCTCAGGCCAAGGAAGCAAATGCACGCTCTCGACATCCTTCTCACCCTTTAAGCGCTGGTAGAGATCTTCGGCATAAAACGGCATGACTGGCGCCATCACTTGGGCCACGGTCAGGAGCACAAAACGCAGTGTTGCGAGCGCCTCATCCTTTGCCTCCCCCGCTTCTTTAAAACGGTCGCGTGAACGGCGCAGATACCACGTCGAAAGGTCATCCACAAATTGCATGAGCGGGCGCGTTGCCACATCGAGCTCATAGGACTCAAAGCCCGCGGTCGTCTCGTGCACCAACTCGCCCAAACGCGAAAGGATCCATCGATCCAAAGTATTTTCTGATTGCTGCGAAGACAAAACCTGCTGAGAAAATGTCTGGAAGCCTACAGCGCTGCTTTCTGCGCTGAGGCGGCCCGAGGACTTTTCGAACGGAGGTTTTGTCGGAGCAGCATACAACTCATAAAAACTGCGGACATTGTCGAGACGCATGAGGAGCTTTTTGGCCACCTCCTCAACCCCGCGCGCCGAGAAACGTAGATCCTCACCGCGAATAACCGCTGAGGACAGGAGGTAGTAGCGTAGCGCATCCGCGCCATATTTTTCTACTAATTCCATAGGGTCGGGATAATTCTTGAGCTTCTTGCTCATCTTGCGGCCATCCTCAGCAAGGACGAGACCGTTGGTCACCACCGCCTTGTAGGGACTCTTCCCAAACAGCGCGACCCCAAGCACGATGAGTGAGTAGAACCACCCGCGCGTTTGGTCGATAGACTCGGCGATAAAGTCCGCTGGGTACCCTTTGGCGAAGAGTCCGAGTCCGCGCTTAGGATTAAAAGCTCTCGTGTCGTGTGGGTAGTGGTGCGAAGCATACGGCATCGAGCCGCTTTCAAACCAACAGTCAAAAACATCAGGCACACGCTTCCACTCGCCGCTCATAGCGTCGCCCAGCGGCACCTCGTCGATGTAGGGGCGGTGCAAGTCGAGTTCGAACTTCGCGTTGTGCGGATACGAAATAAATTCAATCTCACGCCACTGCGCGGGTTGAAGTACCATGCGCAAATGTGTCGGGTTATGCAGCTCATGGTGTGGTGTGCGGTTAGCAACCTCAGAGATAAGCCACGCCGGCGTGCCGTGAGTCACTATGAGCACGCGCTTGCCGCTGTAGCGTCGCTCAATATCAAAAAGAAAGTCGCCCACGCGTGCGAGGACTTGTGCGTACGTCTCTCCCCCACCAACCGCGTGGTTAAACTTATCCGAGAAGGTTGCAAACACCGCCTGCCACTCAGCCAAAGGTGATCCGTTTTTTTCGCCAAAGTGCACTTCGCCCAGGCGCGTGTCTGTCATAACAACCGACGAGGCAAGGCCAAGCTCTTTGGCCATGAGTTTTGCGGTCTCCTGCGCGCGGGTGATGGGTGATGCGACGATCATGGTGATGCCCGCATCTTTCAACTCTTGCGCGGTCTTGCGCACCATCTCTTTGCCCGCCTCGGTGAGGTGATTTTCAATATCGTTGGTCGAGTTAACAAAACCCTCGACGTTGCTGCGTGCTTCGCCGTGGCGCATAACAAAGTAGCGATTCCCCGAGCGGCGCACGAGTGACAAGAGTTCATCAACTGAGCCGACCGCTTTTACCTCTTTGGTCTTCGTGTTACGCCACACAGGAATAGGCGCGCCCCAGTAGCGGCTGCGCGAAATAGCCCAGTCCGGCGCACTCTGAAGACCATTATGGAAGCGACCACGACCCACATGCTCGGGCACCCAGTGGACCTTAGCATTTTCATCAACTAAATCTTTCTTTACCTTTTGGACATCCACAAACCAGGAGTTCGCGGCCCAGTTAAGGAGCGGAGGGTCGCAGCGCCAGCAGTGTGGGTAGGAGTGTGTGATAACTTCATGCTTAAAGAGGCGGCCGCTCTGTTGCAAAAACTCGACAATTTTTTGGTCGGTCTCCTTGTGACGTCCTTTCGGTTTTACCGGCAAACCACCAAAGTCGGTGACTGCGGGTATAAACTTACCGTCCTCGCCCACGTGGTGGACGAGTGGGATCTTCTCCTTTTGGGCTAGCTCCAAGTCTTCAGCACCATAGGCAGGCGCGAGGTGCACCACGCCGGTGCCGTCGGTGAGCGTGACATACGGCGCTGCATACACCTTCCATGCGTGGGTCTTGTGCT
>CAYSPK010000008.1:0-4255 GCA_964432905.1 uncultured Candidatus Saccharibacteria bacterium
TTAAGGAAGAATAGTGTTTGTACTTGTGCGAGAGGGAGATGCATCCACGGGGTTGCGACGAAAAAAAGCAGCATACTGTTGAGCACGCCAACACCACCAAAGAGTGTGCTCGTGATAAATTGGCTGTGTACGTTCAGCGACGAAGGACGCTTTGCAACTTTGACGCGGTCGGTGGCCAGCGAGACTATCGGTATGTCGTTGAGAAGCGCGAGCACAATGAGTTGTAGGGGTGAGAGTGGGTATGTGCCGGTGAATAGCCATAGAGCCGCGCAAATATTTTTCTCCCTTCAATAAAGGCGTCTTTCATCACCGCGATACCGCCTTCCAAAAGTACAATGTCGGCGGCGCTCTTGAGTGCATCGACGGCATTCGCTACCGCAAAGCCGACATCCGCCGCTCTCACTGCGGGTAGGTCGTTGATGCCGTCCCCATTAGCGGCGACGGTGTAAAACTTTTTCGCCTGCATAACGAGTGCGTACTTGTCTTCAGGTAGTATCTCTGCGAAGGCGCGCGTCTGTTCGAACGCGTCTTTGGTGAGCGTTTCGACACCATGGGAAAGTTCGGCGCGTGTCAGGATGCGACTACCGGGTATGTCTAGTTTTGTAGCAACTTCTTGTGCTATGGCGCGGTTGTCGCCGGTCACCATTGCGATGCCGACGCCATTTTCTTTCAGGAAACGTATTGATGCTGGTGCGTCACTGCGCAGCTGGTCGGAGACAGAGAGTATGCCAACTAAGGTCATGCCCGCTTCCTCTTTTCCTATAGCGCGTGAAAGCGCGAGTGTGCGGTACCCGCGTGTGGCGAATGTGTCCACGTCGCGGTAGAGTGCGGCGCGCTCGGTTTCGTTAAGCGTGCACAATGACTCAATAATTTGTGGCGCGCCCAGCGATAGTGTCATCGCCCCATCTCCCTCGGGGAGTGTGAGTGTGGTGCGTTTGCGTGATGAGTCACCTGGTACGTACGTGCCGCGCGCAGAGGGGTTGCCCAGTGCTTTTTCGGGTGCCTTTTGAAGAATGGCCGCGTTGATATCGGTTTCGGGTTCTTGTTGTGCGAGAAGTGCAGCGAGCCGCAGCACTTCGTCGCTCGTGTGAGATCCATAGGCGACGACCGAATCAACCGCGATATGGTTTTGGGTGAGCGTACCCGTTTTGTCGGTAAGAAGAAAATCGGCGTTCGCGAGTTCTTGGAGCGAAGCGAGCCGCCGGACGATGACCTGTTTTTTAGCAAGTGAAATAGTCCCAAACGCGATGATGAGTGTCATGACGGTCGGCAGGCTGATAGGAATACCCGCTATCACTAAACTCAGGTCGAGGCGCAGCACCTCCAGCGGCGATGCGTGGCGCGCCAAAAGCACGCCCGTGAGGAGAAGTACTGCGCCAAGACTCAGTAAGGACAAAAAGCGTGAAATACGCAGGATGTCTTTTTGGAGCGAACTCACTTTGCTGTGTGTATCGACGGTAGTTATTGTCTTGCCGAAGGTGGTGCGATTGCCGGTTGTCGTCACCTGTGCGGTTATGAGGCCGGCAGAGATAAACGAACCTGAGTAGAGTGGATCGCCAGCCACCTTGTCTTTAGGAAGTGATTCGCCAGTGAGTGCGGCTTCGTTCGCGCGTGCGTTTGTTGCTTCGACTACGCGCAAGTCGGCGGGCATGATGTTGCCGGTGCGCAGTTCGACATAGTCGCCAGGCACTAACTCGCGCGAGGGGACTAGGTGCCACACACCATCGCGCAGCGTCCGCACCGAGGTGGCCAGATGCACATTAAGTTCCTCTATAGCGTGATCGGCTTTTTGTTCTTGCCAAAGCGTAACACCGATATTGATACAAAGTAGGGCGAGAATAAAAAAGAAATCAAACAACTTGCCACTTGATAGCGACAGGAGAGCCGCGAGAAGGAGCATGCCGCTGATGAAGGTAAAACTTTTTTGTGCTATGCGCTTTAATAGCGAATCCTTTTTTTCAATAATTTCGTTGTACCCATACTGCGCTAGGTACTCGCGCGCGGTAGCGCTCGACAGGCCGGAGAATTCCATAGGCTCATTATGGTACGATTCGTTTCTATTGCATACAGGGCGGTGTGCCTTGGTATATACTAGCTGCGTGTTTGATGATTTGCGAAAAAAGATACGCCAGCAGCTGCGGATACTAAAAATACTCATTTCGGTCGTCGCGCTATGGCTCATAGCCAACATGGGTTTTTACTCTGTTGCCGCTCTGCTTGGTGTTACAACCTCGTACAGCAGCCACCCATTTTTTATCGCAGGGTACTATGTTTTTTGGATTGGTGCCGCAACGACGCTCTTCCAACGGTTCTTTCGCGAGCGGCGAAAGTTTGTTATACACCCATCAACTTTCATCGTCGCATTCCTCGGGGCCGGCGCGGTGTCGTACTATCTCCTGTATATCCTCCCATTGTTCCCGCCTATACACTGGGCGGCAGCGTGGACCCCGCCGGTCGAGCTCATCACCGCTTCGCCGTGGTACTTCTTGCCAAAGTCACTAGAGATAGCGCTTCAGCAGGTGTTGGTCGCGGTGATGGTGCTTGCGTTTGATATGTACAAGATGCCAGTGAAGCGTATCGCCAAGTGGTCGGCCGCTCTGTTTGGCAGTATCCACCTGCTGCTTAGCCTCAATGGTTCAACGGTGGGCTACGTTATTGTGTTTACTGCTGCTGCGGCCGCTGCAGGCTATCTTTTCCCGTACCTTATGCTCAGAGTGCGCAACGGCTATCTCTACGCCTACTTTCTTCAGTGGGGTTTTTATGCGGGGGTGATGATTCTTGCCCGCCTCATCTTCCGCTTGTAGGGGAGTGCTATACTTATTGCTATATGGCAAAGCGGCAGAAGGCGCCACTGGAGGAGTATGCACTCTCGATAACTCGTTGGGTAGGATCACTCCAGTCTATAGTCATACACACGATCGCGTTCGCGACGAGCTTTATGCTTGTGTTGGTCGGGGTCTTGCAATTTGATCGGATGTTGCTTATCCTCACGACCGTGGTGTCGCTGGAGGCTATCTACCTCTCTATTTTTATCCAAATGACCATCAACTACACCACGCGCAGTATCGAGGTGGTTGAGCAAAATATCGACGAGATTCAAGAAGATATTGATGAGATTCAAGAGGACGTCGATGAAATCCAAGAAGATGTTGATGAAATTCAAGAAGATGTCGACGAGATTCAAGAAGATATTGATGAGATAAGTGGCGGGAAGGGTACACCACCGCCTGAGGCGTAAGTCATATGTCAGATATTCAACAAAAAGCACGAGGTTTCTGGAAGGAGTTTCAACGCTTTGCCGTCAAAGGTAATGTGGTAGATCTTGCGACCGCCGTCGTCGTTGGTAACGCATTTAGTGCCATCGTGAATTCGCTCGTGGCTGATATCATCACGCCACTGCTGAGCCTGTTTACTGGCAATGGTGCCACCGAAATAAAAAACCTCAGTGTGACACTGCGCTCGCCAAACCCTTTTATAGAAAATGCCCAGCCGCTCCTGCTGCACTACGGCTCATTTTTACAGACTATTATGAATTTTTTTGTTATCTCGCTTTCGGTTTTCCTATTCTTCAAAATAATCACTTCAGTGCGGCAACGTCTATTCCGTGAAGGGCAGGAAGAATCTCCGGCCCAAAAACCAGAGGATGTCCGCCTGCTCGAAGAGATACGCGACCTGCTCAAGACGAGCTACGGCAAGTAGTGCTATACTGTCCGCATGCCTGAAAAAAAGAAGTTCGAGCTGTCTCCATCAGCTGCCATTATTGTTGCTGGCGTCATAATTGCCGCCACTATTTTTGCCGTTAATCGCGCTCCGGCGCAACCAGCCTCGGGCAATGCCGCGGCTGTTGGTGCGGTCGCGCCGACCAACCTTACCATCCGCCCGCCCTCAGCGAGCGACCATATTGAGGGTTCGCCAACAGCGCCTATTGTCTTGGTTGAATATTCAGATTTTCAATGCCCATTTTGCTCGATGGTGTATCCCACACTCAAAAAGATCGTGACTGACTCAAACGGCCAAGTTGCCCTTGTGCAGCGGCAGTTTCCACTCACATCTATCCATGCAAACGCTAACCCATCTGCTAATGCAGCCGAGTGTATAGCTGCGCAATTAGGTAATGAGGGCTATTGGAAGTTTGCTGATGCTATTTTTGCTGACCAAAGCAAGATGTCTGATAGCTACTATGCCCAGCTGGCACAGCAGTTTGGAGCCGATATGACCAAGTATAACGACTGCTTCGCACAGAAGACCTACCAAA
>CAYSPK010000008.1:4265-11844 GCA_964432905.1 uncultured Candidatus Saccharibacteria bacterium
CCGGGGCGAGCTGCGGCAACGGCACCCCGTTCACTCTCGTGGTGAACACCAAGACGGGCAAAATGGCTCCCGCCTCCGGAGCACTTTCTGAAGCACAATTCCAAAACATTATCAATTCACTTAAATAAATCGTATGACATTGTTTGAAGGTCCAGGTGGTGTGCAGTTTGGGCGTGCACTTACCACGGCGGCGTGGGTGCTCGTTGCTTTTTTAGCCGTCCAAGTAATCTCAGGAGTCTCAAGTCTGCGCTATATTGGCGCGGGGGTGCAGGCAACCAATACTATCCAGGTCTCGGGCCATGGCGAATATCTGGCCGTACCCGATATCGCAACGTTTACATTCTCAGTGAGCACCACAAAGGCTTCGGTGGCAGATGCGCAAGCCGAGGTGACCACTAAGGCAAACGCCATTACCGACTATCTCACGAGCCAAGGGATAGATAAAAAAGACATAAAGACTACCGACTACTCTATCCAGCCACATTATGAATACCAGAGTGCGGCATGCCCTGCGGTAGCTCCGGGCAGCATGACAGCTGTCTACTGCCCACCAGGCAGACAAACACTCACTGGCTATGAGGTGTCGCAGACCACGACCATCAAGGTGCGCGACACGAGCAAAGCGGGCGGTCTCCTTGCTGGGGTTGGCTCCAAGGGTGCCACGAATGTGAGCGGGCTCACCTTTACCTTTGACGACCCAACCGGTCCGCAGCAACAGGCGCGCGACAAGGCGATAGCAGACGCGAAAGACAAAGCACAGGTGCTTGCAAAGCAGCTCGGCGTCTCCTTGGTGCGCATAGTCTCATTTAGTGAAAGTGGGAACGGTACGGCCCCGTACCCGGTTATGTATGCGGCGATGGGCGCAGCAGATTCGAAGGCTGCGGCAGCGCCAGAAATATCTGTCGGCCAAAACAAGACCAGTGACGACGTCACAATTACCTACGAAATCCGTTAGTAAAACGAACCAATCGGCCCCGCCCAAAGCGGGGCAGTGGCTGGTTGACAATTCACTCAAAAGCAGTAGTATATAGGGCATTAAAGCCCTGCGGGGCTTTTAAAAATGCCAAAAAAGTATGAACGCGCTGATGAACTATTTTAAAGATGTCCGCTCAGAGATGCGCCATGTCTCATGGCCCACTCGCACGCAGGCTATCACCTACACGGTGGTGGTTATTGTCGTATCGCTCGCAACCTCGCTGTATCTCGGTGCATGGGACTATGTTTTCTCAGTGTTTATACAAAAAGTTATCTAATCACCAACGTAATCACTATGGCGAAACAAGACAGTAGTGTCGGTCGGGCGTGGTACGCCATTCACACGTATGCCGGGTATGAAAATGCGGTAGCCCGTAATTTGCGCCAGCGCATCGAGTCGCTCGGGCTCCAAGACAAAATTTTTAGTGTTATCGTCCCGACCGAGCGCACCGTGAAGATTAAGGGTGGCCGCCGAGTCGAGGAAGAGGAGAAGGTGTATCCGGGCTATGTACTCGTCGATATGATAGTCGACGACCAGTCGTGGTATGTGGTGCGCAACACGCCACGCGTCACCGGCTTTGTGGGTTCGGGGGTCAACCCGGTGCCGCTGCGCCAGGACGAGGTAGATACGCTCCTTGGGCGCATGCAAGAGACCGAGGGGCGCGTCACGCACGCTATTGACCTCGCAGTGGGCGACGCAGTGGTTATTGTTGATGGGCCGTTTAAGGACCTCGACGGCAAAGTAGGCGAGGTGGACGACGCTCGCGGCAAGGTAAAAGTCCTCGTCTCGATGTTTGGTCGCGAGACGCCGGTAGAGCTCGATTTTTTGCAAATCAAAAGAATATAAGCTAATATCGGGCAGAAAGTAAGACCCCTTCGGACCTGTAGTCAGCAAGGAAACGGTCGGCTCAGGAGTCTCACTTTCTGCCCTCTAAATCACATGGCAAAGAAAATCACCAAAAAACTAAAGATCATCGCTCCAGCAGGGAAGGCCACCCCAGCGCCTCCTTTGGGCACCACACTCGGCCCCGCGGGTATCAACATCGGCGAGTTCGTGAAGAAGTTTAACGACGCGACTGCGCCTATGGCTGGCAGCCTCATTCCGTGCGTCATCACCATATACGAAGACCGCTCGTACGACTTCGTGCTCAAGACTCCTCCAGCCTCAAACCTTATCATCAAGGCGCTCGGCAAAGAGAAGGGTTCAGGCAAGCCAAACACCGCGAAGATCGGCTCGCTCACGAAGGAGCAGATCCGCAAGATTGCCGAAGAGAAGATGTCTGATCTCAACGCTAAGGACGTCGAAGGTGCTATGCAAACCATCATGGGCACCGCCCGCTCGATGGGAGTGGATATTAAATAAGCTTGACAATACCTTTCACAAAACGCCCGCTGTTTGCGGGCGTTTTGCTTGGAGAGCTATAGTGATAGTGTTTCCGAGGATGAACACAACCTATAGGGAGAGTTAGCTATGTCTACCACGGCACACGTGCAAACGCTTCCCAGCGCAGTCTTGCTGCGACGAGCGCAACGTATCGTACGGAACACAGCTGAATACGAAGACCGTTTCTTTCCTGACCACCAGGAGTTCATTTCTTTGCTTGAAATTTTGCGAGGTATGAATTGTGCTATTGTATTCACGACCGGCGTGTGGGACCTGCTGCATATTGGTCACAATGACTATATTCAGAACGGCAAACATGCTGCGCGGGAGCATTGTCGGGAGTTCGATCATGTTGTTATGGTTGTTGGTGTTGATACTGATGAGCTTGCAAGACAACGTAAGGAAGGGCCGACTCGACCAGTTGTCCCAATGGATGAGCGTTGTCGGATGCTTGCTCATATGCGGGCTGTTGATGTGATTGTCCCCCAGTACGAGGCAGATACACTGCACACGATCGTGCAAGCGGATGTGCGTATTATTTCCGAAACCACTACAGATCTTCCTGGTCAGGACGTGATGCGCACCACTTGCAGGCAACTGCTTATCCTGCCGGCACAAGCAAGGACGAGCACCACCGAACGTATTCGTAAACTTGCTCAGGATGGCCGTCTCGAAGCCTTACAACAGGTTCACGGTAAACTACTGGCTTTTGCAGAGGAGATTGAACGTGACCTTGGTCAGAAGAAGTAGTGTTGCGGTCGTTGCTTATGTGGCATCACCGCACGATGGTTACCTGCAATTTTTTCGGGCACATACAGGCGCTGTCCTTTATGTGCTCGGGAGAGAGTTCATTGACCGGTGTACTCCACTACGGCGGCATTTGCCGGGCAACGCGCCTGAAGATGTTGCTCGCATGGTGCATGCGCTAGGCATCTTTACGGATGTGCAAATTCTTACGCAGTCGAATGTTCTTGGACTTCGACAGTACAAAGAGTTGGTGCTTCCTGATGAAGATGTTTCGCGAGCACTCGCACAAGAATATCTGCACGAGTGCAATGTCCGATTTGATGGGCGGTGGAGACTTCGTTGGCACAAGGATGCGGCTCTCGAAGGTCGTATCCCAACAGGGGAAATACAAATAAGCCACGAAGAATTTGCTGTTGATCTGATGGAGGGCGCAAGAGATCTTGCAGAACGCTCTCCTGACTGGTGGCGGCAAATTGGCGCATTACTTGTGCGTGATGGAAAAATTATCCTGAGTGCACACAATCGCCATCACCCTCACGAGCAAATAGCGTATGTTCTAGGGGATCCACGTAGTAACTTTGAGGCTGGTGAGCGTATCGACATGTCTGTTTCGGGACACGCCGAAGCTGCTCTGATCGCTATTGCCGCTCGAAAGGAAATAAGAACAGAAGGGTGTGACATGTTTGTTACTACTTTTCCATGTATTCCTTGTGCCACCTCTTGTGCTTTAAGTGGTCTACGGCGCCTGTACTACGCCGAAGGCTACTCTCAGATACATGGGGCTGACACCTTGCGAGCTGCAGGAGTGGAGATGTTTCGTGTTATGGCGCCTCCTCGCAACTGAGGAGGCGTTACTTTTTAAATCCAATAACTGCCCGGATTTCAGAAGATGCTAGAGTACGTTTGCTCCCAACAATAAAATGCCCATGGAGGTGGGTGACAGAAGCGCCAGTTAGTTTGGTTTCTCCTGAGCGTATAATAAGGGATCCGCCTTTGAAGTCATATTTTTTTCGGAGAAAGGTTAACTGTTTTTGAAGATCAGCCCAAGTTGCGGGTGATAATTTTTCTATACTATCTATATGCTCACGACTAATAAAGAGAAAATGATACCGAGAACCCTCATAGGGCCAAGCGTTTGTTGTAACTATCCAATGAGTATTGCGGCGTAATATAGGCTTCTTGTGATGTTTTGTGAGGTTATTGTCGCAGAACGGGCAAAACCCTTCAGTTTGTATGTCTTGAAGTGTTGATGTATATGAGTGGCGGGCAGCAATCTGCGCGTTTGCAACATCTACAACCTTTTTACGAGGTCCCATACAGCTATGCTACCGCTTTTGGTCACAAGTAAAAAGGCCGCCCGAAGGCGGCCGCGAGCTATAAGCGTTCGTATTCCAGAAACGAGAACGGGTGTGTGTCTCGTGCCGAAGCGCTATGATGCTCAAAGTTAGCTAACATCCACTCCTCGTTGGTAAGGTTTGGGAAATACACGTCACCTTCAATCCACGTGTGTATGCGGGTGAGATGTATGGTTTTTGCGTGGGGGAGTGCGAGAGTGTATATTTCGCGTCCCCCAACGACAAAAATTTCCTCCTCAGTGTCAGCGTGTGTTGAGAGGTACTCTGCGCCCCGCACCTCAACATTTGGGTAATTGAATGTGTCATTGCGCGTGATAACCACGCTGCGTCTGTGCGGCAAGGGTCCCTCAAACCGTATCAGTATCGACTCGAAGGTTTTGCGGCCCATAACAATGACCCGTCCGGTGGTGAGACGCTTGAAACGCGCGAGGTCGGTTTTTTGGCGCCAAGGTATATCGTTGTTTCTCCCTATGACGCCATTTTCAGAGACCGCAGCCACAATCGTAAGCATGGTTCCTCCATTACGGTGCAAACGGTATCTTGAGACCTGGGTGTGGGTCATACTCCCTGATTTCGAAGTGGTGGGCTCTGAAATCGAAGAGGTTTTTCACACCAGGATCCAAGTGAAGTGTGGGGAAGGGGCGGGGGTTTCGTTCCAGCAGGGCCTGCACACCCTCCACCTGATTCTCGTAGATGTGCGTATCGCTGAAGCTGTGCACAAAGTTGCCCGGCTGCAAGCCCGTCACCTGACAGATCATGAGGTGCAGAGCCGCATACTGGATCATGTTCGACGGCACCCCTATAGGGAAGTCCGCCGAACGCTGGTCCATCCGCATGTGCAGTTTGCCCTCGAGCACACGGAAGTGCAGCCAACCGTGGCATGGTGCCACGATAACCTTGCGGCTTGGCCCCCGTGCGGTGAAGTATGGTTGCCACGGCGTCACGAGGTGAGTGCGTAGGTTTGGATACTGCTGAATTTGCTCCAACAGTTGCTGGAACTGATTCAGGGTGCTGCCGCCAGGGGTTGGGAAGTTGTGGAAGGACGGCCCATATGAGCCTGGGCCCATATCGTTGGGCTCCATACCAAGGTCGGTCCCTTTACCTGCGTAAGCGTCCCAGAATTTTGCGCACCCAAAGTCTCGAAATTCCTCCAAGGTTCTTGCGCCGTTGATGAACGCGGTGATTTCGGCAACCGCTGTGCGCCAGAAACCGGCACAGTTGCGCTCGGTTATGAGGGGCACACCGTTGTGGTAGTCAAACACCATTGGCGGAAGCGTGCCGAAACAAGTCAGGGCATTTTGCCCCTGGGGGAGTCCGCTCGCCAGCTCTCCTTCGGTAAGGATCTTGGACAGGCGGTCAGAGTATTGATGGTCCGATGCCCTTTCCCCTATGGGGAGATAGTCGATATCCACGGGTTTACCCTCCGGTTGTGGGTGAGTGGAACAAGTCCTTAGCCATCCTACTTTCTGTAAAAAAGAGGTCAAGGTGCTACAATCCCACTATGCAATTTGAGGAGTATCAGGCGGCGGCGAACGCGACAGCACAATTCAATAAAGATGACCATGAGTACCAGCTCATGTACCTATGCTTGGGGCTCGCGGGTGAGAGTGGAGAGGTTATCGAAAAGGTAAAAAAGGTGATTCGCAACGACCGCGGCGTTCTTTCTGACGAAAAAAGAGTAGAGCTTGCAAAAGAGTTGGGTGATGTGCTGTGGTATACCTCACAACTTGCTCGACTTTTTGGCGTATCGCTCGACGAGGTTGCGGCGGCCAATATGGCAAAGTTGAAGGATAGGGCAGAACGTGGCGTTATTAAAAGTGTTGGTGATAATCGATAAAGGTATGGAAGACTATTCATTCATTCAAAAGCAAGATAAGGAATTGTTTGCGGTGCTGGAGGGCGAGGAGGGGCGCGAGCGCGAGGGGCTCGAGCTCATACCGTCAGAGAATTATGTGTCGCGCGCGGTGCGCGAAGCCCAGGGCTCGATTTTGACGAATAAATATTCTGAAGGGTATCCACACAAGCGCTACTACGGCGGCCAGACCTTTACCGACAAGGCCGAGGAGCTCGCTATCGAGCGCGTGAAGCAGCTGTTTGGCGCTAAGTTTGCCAATGTGCAGCCCCACTCGGGCGCCAATGCCAACGTCGCTATGTATATGGCGCTTCTCTCACCTGGCGACACGGTCTTGGGTATGGACCTCTCGCACGGCGGCCACCTCACCCACGGCCACCCGGTGACCTATATCACCAAGTTCTTCAACTTTGTGCGCTACAAGATGAAGAATGTTGAGACCGGCGAAATCGACTACGACGAGATGCTGAGAGTTGCTAAAGAGCATCAGCCTAAAATCGTACTCGCGGGCTTTTCGGCCTACTCGCGCGAGCTCGACTATGAAAAGATCGTCGCCATCGCGCGCGAGGTCGGGGCCTATGCGGTCATGGACGCGGCGCACATCGCGGGGCTCATAGCGGGCAAGGCAGTGAAGAACCCGTTTGATGCGGGCTTTGATATCATCACCTCGACGACCCACAAGACACTGCGCGGGCCGCGTGGCGGCATCATCCTCACGCGCGAAAGCGAGGAGCTAGCAAAGAAGGTAGACAAGGCTGTGTTCCCAGGGCTGCAGGGTGGGCCGCTCATGCACGTCATCGCCGCTAAGGCGGTCGCGTTTGGCGAGGCACTGCACCCGAGCTTCCAAACCTATGCATCGCAGGTGCTCAAAAACGCTAAAGCGATGGAGCAGATTTTTGCTGCGCGCAACGTGCGCATGCTCGGTGGCGGCACCAGCAACCACCTCATCTTGGCTGATGTCTTCTCCTCGCTCAACATCACCGGCAAGGAGGCCGAGGAGGTGCTCGACTCGGTCGGCATCACGCTCAATAAAAATGTGATCGCTGATGATCCGCGCTCGCCGATGGACCCTTCGGGTATCCGCTTTGGCACGCCCGCCATCACGACCCGCGGCTTTAAAGAGAAGGAGAGTGCCCAGGTGGCAGGGCTCATGGTAGAGGCACTCAAAAACAGTAAGGACCAAGCAAAGCTCGACGCTATTCACACCGAAATTAAGGCGCTGTGCGCACAATTCCCAATCCCCGAATCGTTCGTAGGGTAAAATGG
>CAYSPK010000009.1:0-2602 GCA_964432905.1 uncultured Candidatus Saccharibacteria bacterium
CCATCCATCCAAAACCGCAGGCGGGCCAAAATGTTGCTAGTGCGCCGTTCTTATCAAGACCAGCGCCTATGCCCAAAGGGTTTGGGAAGGTAAGTCCCCAAAGATCAAGCGAGGGCACCCAAGTGACTGGCTGATACATATACCGCAACAGTGTTCTGGGGGTTATCGAGCCGGCCGCGAAAGCTAGTTCCTGAGCTCTCTCAGCATCTCCCAAAGCCGCCATATACAGCACTCGCCGCGCTGCTCTATATACAGACATGTCTCATACTCCTGTGGTGTACGTTACTCCACCAGCGAGGGTAGCACAGAACTTTTGTGTGCGCGAGCCAGGACTCGAACCTGGAACCATCCGTGTATAAGACGGACGCTCTACCATTGAGCTACTCGCGCGTCGTGCTCAATATACCGCTTTTACTACTCAAAATGAAGGGAGGTTTGGCGCAAGAGAAGTTGCCGCGCGAGGAGTGGGTGCTTCGCGAGGAGCTCGTCGGCGTGGATGAGCGCTTGGGCCTCGGTGCGCGCGGCCTCGACGAGTTTTAAATTTTTGAGTGCTTCCATACCGATGTCGCTGATGCCCGACTGCTTGCCACCCGCGAGCTCACCGGGTCCGCGCTGCAAGAGATCTTGCTCGGCTAATTCAAAACCGTTTTTTGCGGTGACGAGCGCTTTGAGTCGCGCAGCTGTTTGCTCGCCTTTACTCTCGGGGCAGACATAGCAGTAGGCTTGATGGTTGGAGCGCACGACGCGGCCGCGCAGCTGGTGGAGCTGCGAGAGCCCAAAGCGCTCCGCGCCCTCAATAAAAATGACGGTCGCATTTGGCACATTCACCCCAACCTCAACGACCGAAGTCGCGACTAAGATATCAATTTCGTGTCGAGCAAACTTTGCCATCACCGCGTCCTTATCCTTCGGCAGCATCTTGCTGTGCAAAATTTCTATCGTGTACTCGGGGAAGATATCCTTCTTTAGACGCTTGGCCTCCTCAGTGACTGCTTTCATCTCTCTGCGCCAGGTATGTTGCTCGCTTGCCCCGCCGGAGCCTTCTGGCGAAGGGGGGTCTATGCGCGGGCAGATGACATACGCCTGGCGGCCCGCTTGGAGCTCTCGGCGGATCTCGGCATAGGCACCCGCGCGCTCCTCCTTTTTTACAATTTTGGTGATGATGGGCTTGCGCCCTGCGGGCATTTGGTCGAGGAGTGTGAGGTCGAGGTCGCCATACACCGTGAGCGCGAGCGTGCGGGGGATGGGGGTCGCCGTCATCGAAAGGAGGTGCGGTATGCGCGATTCTTTTTTCGCCAATTTTTTGCGCTGGTTGGTGCCAAAGCGGTGCTGTTCGTCGATGACGACGAGCGCGAGGTGTTTAAACTGTACCGCCTTTTCGATGAGCGCGTGCGTGCCGATGAGGATGGGGATCTCACCATTGGCCACCCACTTTAAGAGCTGTGCGCGTGAAATGGTCGTGGCCTTCTCCCGATTAATTTTGGACGGGAATTTGTAGCAGCCGCTGCCGGTGATGAGCCCAATGTTGATAGGGTGCGGTTCAAAATATTTAATGAATGACTCGAAGTGCTGCTTGGCTAAAATTTCGGTCGGCGCCATGTACGCGACTTGCAAAGTGCCAACAGTAGAACCTTGCGGTTTGGTGCGCACTGCCGCATACGCCGCGGTAGCGGCGACGGCTGTCTTGCCGCTGCCGACGTCGCCCTCAAGGAGCCGCGACATGGGCCGGCCGGTCTTCATGTCGTCAAGAATAATTTTGATAGCTTTCGTTTGGGCCGTGGTCGCCGTGAAGGGGAAGGTGCTCATAAACTCACTTATATCTTTTGGCGGTACAGCGATAGAAAAACTCTCTTCGTAGGCTTGGAGCGCGCGCTCTTGGGCGCGCAGCAGTTGGATATAAAAAATTTCTTCAAAGGCAAAGCGCTTGCGCGCGGCGAGCGTCTGCTTGAGCTCATCAGGTTGGTGGATCCACGAAAGCGCACTCCCTAGACGGGGTAAATTATATTTTTTCAAAATCTCCTGCGGGATAGGATCCTCGACCTCTTCAAGCAGCGACGGCGTCAACACTTTTTCAATCGCATGTCGAAACCACAGTGACGAGACCCCTTTCGTCTCAGGATAGACGGCGAATAGTGTAGGCGCAGCAGACGAACCCTGAGAAAATGTCTGGAAGCCTACAGCGCCTTCGGCGCTGAGGCGGCCCGAGGACTTTTCGAACGGGTTCGTCTGCGAAGCGTTTTCTTTAAACAGCCCTGCTTCGTCGAGCGACACTTTTTCGAGATGTGGGTTGGCGATATAGAGCTTGCCGCTGCTGCCGGTCACCTTGCCGGTGACTTTCACTGTCGTGCCATCCATATACATCTTGGCGATGTAGGGTTGATTAAACCACATGAGCTTCACGCGGCCCGACTGGTCGCGCAGGTAGCCTTCGGAGATGGGGATCTTGCGCTTCCAGGAGCGCTTCGTCTCTAGTTTTTCGAGCGTACCCACGAGCGAGACATCAGCGCCGAGCACAATAGTGGCGACGCTCGCCTCGCCACCCGCCTCCTCGTAGCGCGAGGGGAAGTGGTACAGGAGGTCGCGCACGGTGGAGAGCCCAAGA
>CAYSPK010000009.1:2612-10662 GCA_964432905.1 uncultured Candidatus Saccharibacteria bacterium
GAGGGCCTGGGCGTGGTCCTTGGAGAGTCGCAGGTGTGCGGCTAGTGGGTCGCCTTCATGCATGTGCACATCATACCAAAGCGCCCTCTGGTATACTCAAACCCATGGCAAAAAAATCGATAGACACTGCAAAGCGGGCGATAGCACTCCACAAAAAGCTCGGCGGTAAGATCCGCGTCGTGCCCGCCCAGGCGGTCAAAAACCGCGCCGACCTGAGCCTCGTCTATACGCCCGGCGTCGCCGCTGTCTCGACACTCATCGCCGGCACCAAGCAAACTAAAAAGCCACTCCAAGAGCAGCAAGCGCTCGCGCGCGAGTATACGGTCAAGAAGCGCCTCGTCGCCGTTATCTCCGACGGCTCGGCGGTCTTGGGGCTCGGCAATATCGGGCCCTATGGTGCGCTCCCTGTCATGGAGGGGAAGGCCGCGCTCTTTAAAGCGTTTGGCGATGTCGACGCGGTGCCTATCGTGCTTGCGACCCAACAGGTGGATGAAATAGTAGAGACCATCATCAACATTGCGCCCGCGTTTGGCGGTATCAATCTCGAAGACTTTGCCGCGCCGCAGTGTTTTGAAATCGAGGCGCGCGTCAAAGAGGCGCTCGATATCCCCGTGATGCACGACGACCAGCACGGCACCGCTATAGCCGCCTTCGCGGCGCTCCTGAATGCAGCCAAAGTCACCAAGCGCGAGTTTAAAAAGATGCGCGTCGTTATCTCGGGCGCGGGCGCGGCGGGCACCGCTGTGGCAAAACTGTTGGTGTTTGGGGGCGTGAAGGATATTCTCATCCTCGACAGCAAGGGTGTCATCAATAAACGCCGCAAAGATTTAAATATATTTAAACAAGAGTTGGCGACTATCACCAACCCGATGGGAGTCGAGGGCGACCTCGCCCAAGCGCTCTCGGGCGCAGACGCATTCATCGGCGTCTCGGGCCCGGGCATCATGACCGAGACCCATGTGCGGCTCATGGATAAAAACGCTATTGTCTTTGCACTCGCGAACCCCACGCCCGAAGTCATGCCCGAGGAGGCGCGCCGCGGCGGGGCAGCAGTCGTCGCCACTGGGCGCTCGGACTATCCAAATCAAATCAATAACTCACTCGTCTTCCCGGGCGTGTTTCGCGGCGCACTCGACAACAAGGTGACAAAAATTACCGACGAGATGAAGCTGAGGGCCGCGCACAGCCTGGCCGCTCTCGTAAAGCGCCCGACGGCGGAGAAGATAATCCCTGGGCCCTTTGAAAAAGGCATCGCCAAAGCGGTCGCCAAAGCGATTAAGTAAAAAAGAGCTTATCTTAAGGCTTTTCGGCCCATGTATGGTTGGTATTGACAATCCAATAAAGTATTGTTACAATTGTTCCGGTTGATTTTGAAAGGGAAAAACCATGCCACCGCTTCAACCTGGTGAAATTCGCATTACCCTGCTTATAATTCAGGGTGAGTCGAAAGTTGCAACGGAATCTGCAGTCCAGCAAATCAAGGCATTTTTTGTCTCATCCAATGGCGTGGTGTGCACTAAGGCCGCCGACGCCGCCACAGCAAGTGGCGACTAACTCCAACCGTCTAGCAAAACCGTCGCTAGGCGGTTTTGTTTTTTTAGCCTACCCCTCCACAGGGACGAGAATTTCGTTGCGGATGAGCCACGGTGGGGTCCAAGGGGCACTATACCCAGCGTACATAGGGGCGGCGGTGATAGTGACGCCGTCGTGGGTGAGCCGATCAAACAACTTTTTTTCCATTGCGCGGGTGCGCTTGGGCGAGGTGTAGCCACCGAAGCGAAGCGCTGCCATGCGGCGACGCGGCACCTCAACGAGCGTGACGCGTGGGTCCTTGGGCGAGGGGAGTGTCGCGAGCGTATATTTTTTAGGCATGACAAAAGCGATGGTGTGGGCGACGTCGCCAAACCCTTCGGCCAGGACGGGCGCAGTCATGGCGACTTTCTCGGGATGCACTTCGTCGTAGGCGTGAGCGACCACGGGCGCAGTCATGGCTATTTTCGTTTTTGCAATGTTGTTGCCAAAAATATAGTTGGCGATGATACGAAAACCCTCGCTGAGCGCTGTGCGATATGGGCCGGTGATGATAACGCGCGCTTCGATGTGGGGCGCGTACTCACGGATTTCGTAGCCCGCCTCAGTACGCACGACGCTGTATGCGGCATGTTCCACACGTGACGAAAAGTATCCAACGAGTGTCCATCCCACGAGAGCCACAACCATGATACCGACGAGTATTTCCATATATACAGTGTACTACGAAACAAACACTGCCTCAGGTGACTGGAAAAAGCAGCAAAAAAAGGGTATAACCGTGATGTTGGAGACGTGTCAGAGTGGTCGAATGTGCCTCCTTGCTAAGGAGGTAGGGCGCAAGCCCTCGTGGGTTCGAATCCCACCGTCTCCGCAAAAATAACTACGGGTTGCACCAGCCGCACAGCGAGGGGTCCTCAGTTTTTTTATCATTTCGCACCGTGTCGTGGGTAGTACCACATGCTTGGCATCGGCGCACATACGTGCGTGGTGTTTGTGTTGGCTGGTCGCACCGACTGCAGTGCAGAGTGTCTGTAGCGCCCATTATGACAAAGCCTGGTGTGCCGCAGCTGGGGCAGGTGGCGGTGCTGTTTTCGATAAGCTGTTGTGTGGCTTTTGCGATGTTGGCCATGCGTGTGGGGTTCATGTGGGCGCGCATGTCGGTTTCGACATATGCCCGCTGTATAAAAAAACCACGCAGCACCTTCTCGACCGCCTCTCGTAACGCAGGTTCCGTTTGGATCCCTTTATATATCGAGCGCCTGCTCGTTTCTGATTTTCGCACCACGACGGCGTGTTGAGGAAAACCGACGCACGTGGCGAATGCCAGCGCCTCCTCCGGTGTCGATACATACTGGCCAGCCAAGTTTGTCTCAGACGAACGATGGTAGGCAGCAATCTCTATATGGTGTTTTGCATCGATGAGCAACAGCAACTCAAGATTTGCATGTACGTAGGGCACGTCAGGGTCTGGGCCAAAAGAGCCTTCGCTTGCGATGCCAAGATCTAGCCCGGTGAGCTCCATGGCGGCTAGGGCTTTTTGGCGGGCGGCTTCAAGCTGGTTACCTCTTCTTGCTATATCTCTCGTGAAGGTGCCAAATTGGTCACTGTCAAAATGCTCGGGGACAATGACTGTGACGCCAAGCTTTTCGTGCAACAAAGGGGCGATCACTTTTTCTTTGCCATGCATAGTGGCGAGCACAGCCCGCCTGCCCGCAAAAAAAGACATGCCACTAGTATAGGAAAGCGCTCTGTGGAGGGCAATGTACCGCTTGTCGTGAGAGTTGCTCTCTGCTTATATAAGAGATGTAGGAGAGATGGATGAGTGGTTTAAATCAACAGTTTACTAAACTGTCGGCCTTTACCGGCCCGCGAGTTCGAATCTCGCTCTCTCCGCCTGTGGTCTATAATTTTGACTATTTTACAAAAAAATAGTACCGTATTTTTCAGTTGTTAGTGTAACTGTCAAGCAAACGGGAGGTGAGCGTGCCTACAAACACATCAGTAGCCACACCATTTCGTGCTCCGCGTTACAAGCGGTGTGGCGAGTTTGTCATAAAAGAAAAGTTGCAGCTCGTCAGGATTGGCGGAAGACCGCTGGATCTTTCTCCAACTGAAAGGGAGCTGCTCCTCTGGCTGCTTTACAGCCAGGGCAGCGTGTCTAAGGAAGAGATTGCTGTGCGGGTTTGGCCGGAGCTGCCGGAGGACTCTGCTATGCAGGCCCTCTACCACACCTTACCTATGCTGGCCAGGCGTGTCTCGGAGGTAGAACCGGACCTTGCTATCAAAAAAAGTCGAGCGAGTCCATACAAAATAAGCTACCAAAGTAGCGATTTGGATGTTATGCATCAGGAAGATTGGGTGACGATCGGCCCATTCACTGTGCACTGGGAGACCGTCGGCATACTGTACGACGGTAAAGAGTATCCATACCAAACCCATGTACGGGAAATACAACTGCTTTGTGTGTTGGCGCAACATATGCCAGGCGTCGTGGGCCACAAGGAAATTTTAGAAAAGGTATTCCCGCATGTCCTGGCGGAGGGAACGACAAGTCTGAGAGCGTGTGTATCGTACACACGCACACACCTAAAGGGATGGGCTTCTAATGTTCGTATTATTGCCAGATTTAGACAAGGCTATTGTTTGGTGCGCGACGGCACAGCGTAGCCGGCACCAAAGCCGCCCTCTTGGGGGCGGCTTTTTGTTTATAAAAGCCTATATAAACCGCCAAAGGACGGGAATGCTCGAGAAGAAGCTGTTGCGCGCCAAGCGAGAGAGCCCAAAGGTCTGTGCAGCGGGGAGGGTGGCGATAGTGGCAAACATTGCGGCGTAAATGAGATGGAACTCTACTATATAGCCGTGTGGCACTACAGGGAGGTTGTACTGGGGGAAGTAGTACAGCAGCATAAGTACGACACCCGCCCATGCAGCGGGGCGCACAAAAAGGCCCAAGATGAGCGCCGCGCCGATAAGTGTCACGCCCCACGGGTTGAGCAGATCGACCCACCACAGCTGGGTCGGTTGTGCGAACCATGCGTAAAATGCGGGGAACATTTTTGCATTGACTAAAAAGTCATGCGACGACCAGTGTGGTGTGGTGAGGATCTGATATCCGTCGACAAACATGTACCAACCCAAAAGTATGCGCATGAGGGTCGCGGTTATCACGACATGTGTATTTTTCATGACTTTATAGTACCCCGAAATTCTGTGGCATACTTTTTATATGCACGCAGTGTTTATCACCAGCAACCGCCGCTATTTTGATGCGACCAGTGAGGAGCGAAAATTGTTGCTCATGATGAGCGAGGTGTGCGAGACGCTGCACACCGTGGTGCTCACGCCACCTGGATATGCGGTGGAGCAGCTAAACGACCACACCTGGTTGTATCCAACCAACACTTACATCCCGTTTATGCATTATTTTGATGCAAAATATGTGGTCCAGCGCCAGGTATCTTTTAATACACAGCTCTATGCTGACGTGATTATCTCTGACGACCCATTCATCCCCGGCTGGGTAGGGCTCCATATTGCGCAAGAGTATGATCGGGCGTGGGTGGTATACGCTCGCGATTTTTATTGGCAGCACAGTATCTTTTCGCGTCTGTTCCGGGTGCCGATGGTCCCGCTCAAGGCGGTACTAGAAGGGGCAACCCGTGTCTGTGCGTTTTCTCAGCGAGCTTTTATATATCTTGACCATGCTGCGAATGCTATAGAAAAAGGAAAGCTTCGTGCACTGCCCGAAATATATACTCAACCGCAGCATGCGCTCGAGCCAAAAGACCTCAAGGTGTTGTATCCAGAATATAATTTTGTGCTCCTGGCCGCCGTCCCTGACCATCTCGGCGGGCTCGATACTTTGGTGGGGACTCTTGCGCTGTTGCGTGTGAAGTATGCCAAGGCGGGGTTGGTGCTTTTTTCTCCGCACAACAAAGAGCGACAGGTGCGGCGGGTAGCACGGGCGTACCGGTTGGGTGATTGGGTGCGGTTTGTCAAAATAGAACCCAATAGTTTCCCATTTCAAGGTGCCAATGTGTTCCTCTATCTTAATGCGAGCCCAGAAGATGACACCACCTGTATCCGTGCTGCAGCGGCATCCTGCCCGATAGTGGCGGTGCGCAGCGTGGTGTCTCAAAAAGTGATCGAAGACCGAGTCAACGGGCTCTTTGTGGCCGACGCACAGCCGCAGACGTTGCATGACGCCATACGCGTGCTCAACGAGACACCGGGGTGGCGCGAGCGCTTCCAAGTAAACGCAGGCATGCACCTCTCCACAATAGTGGTTCCTCCGCACGAGCAAATTGTAGAGCTGTTGCGCGCTGCGCTCACGTTTCCATATGAGCTACGCCCGCCGGTGCCGCCAAAGCCCGACCCTATACTCGTACCCACACCAGCTCCCGGGCCGACGCTTGTGGAGCGCGTGCGAGCATTTTTTAAGTAAATCTCTGCTGCGTCATGCAGACTGTGCAAGGGCAAGAGGTATAACCACGCGCGCGCCAGCCTCCTTCAGCGCACGAGTCGCCTCGGTAAAAGTTGCACCCGTGGTTGTTACGTCGTCTAGGACTATGCATACACGGCCGTGCACCATGAGTGGGTCAGTAACGTGCATGGTGTGGCGTACATTGTGCCGCCGTTTGTGCTCGGGTAACCCTTGTTGTTGGACAGTGTGTTTTGTCCGCACCAGCAGGTTGGGCGTGTAGAGGATCGGTAGGTGTGGGTCGTTGCGAAGAGCTGCGCGGCATAAAAGTTCGGTTTGATTATGTCCACGTTCACGACGGCGCCGCTCATGCATGGGGACAGGGAGCAGGAGTGGTGTGCCAATATGCTCGCTCGCGGCCTCAAGGAGGCGCTCTGCCAGCAAACACCCCGCAAGGTGTAGTGCACGCGCATGTGCATAGTATTTTATTTCCCACACCAAAGCGCGCACCCGAGGGTCTTGGTACGGGAGTGCGCCCGAGGGGGTTGGCTGTATGCCCGCAAGTGCTTCGAGTGTAAGTGAACGAACGAACTTCTCGGAAGGTCGCGGAGGCGCGACCATATCTAATACAGTTTGGACACCAGAGCGCAGCCAGCTGGCAGGTGTACGCATAATGCTATACTAGTAGCACAGATTCTTCTCTATGGCACTTCTCTCTTCAGTACAGTCGTTTTTCTCTTCGGGGACAAAAAGTGTGGTTGGTATCGACATCGGTACATCAGCCATAAAAGTGGTGCAATTACGGCGCGAGCGAGGGCACGTGCTTTTGGAGACGTATGGGGCCATAGCGCTCGGGCCGTATGCTGGGCTTGAGATTGGACGGGCGACCTCACTCTCCGCAGATAAGATAGGTGAGGCTCTGGCGGATGTGTTGCGCGAGGCAAATGTGACCACTAAAAACGCTTCGCTTTCCATCCCGTACTCTTCAAGTCTTATCACCATTTTGAAATTACCCGCATCGGTAGAAAAGCAATTGAGTGCGGTGGTGCCTATTGAGGCGCGCAAATATATCCCTGTGCCGATAAATGAGGTGACCCTCAACTGGTTTGTGGTAGGGAATGACAAAGAGAAAGCAGCAAATGCTAAAATAGAAGTGCTGCTTGTTGCTATACACAACGACACAGTCTCTAAATTTCGTTCGATAGGGTCAAGTGCAGGCTTGAATGTTGGTTTTTTTGAAATCGAAGTGTTTTCTTCTGTGCGTGCAGCGCTGGAGCGAGGCATAGCGCCAGTAGCGGTCGTCGACATGGGAGCGGGGACCACGAAATTTTATGTGGTTGAGCGTGGGCTTGTGCGCGAAAGTCATATTATCAGTCAAGGGAGTCAAGATCTCACTCTTGCTTCTTCTCGCTCTCTCAATATCCCCGTGACACAGGCCGAGGAGTGGAAGCGTCGGTTTGGTTTGGGAGCGACCAGCGGCACAACTCCGGCGCAAGTGAGTCTTGCTGATTCACTCAAACTCTCGCTCTCGCCGCTTGTGTCTGAAATCGGGCGCACGAGAGCGGCATACGAGACCCGCATGAATCAGTCCGTGAGCGAACTCGTCTTTACTGGTGGCGGAGCAGGACTCAAGGGATTGCAAGAGTTTGCACAGCAGCATATCTCAACAGCAGTACGTCTTTCTGACCCATTTGCTAAAGCTCAAGCGCCCGCTTTTCTTGAACATATTCTCAAAGAGGCGGGGCCAGAATTTTCAGTCGCGGTGGGTCTCGCGCTGCGTCATTTGCAGGAGATATAAGTACAAGATAGAGAGGTGGGGCGAATGTGGATTGCGTATTCGCTTGTGAGAATGAGGGGGTATACTTAACCCATACATGGACGTTCAAGCGCCACCGTCATCGTTTATACCTAAAAAACCAGTGACTGGCTCTGCGCGCGCTGGCGGCTCTCGGGCTATGGGCATGGTGTTTTTCTTTGTTTCCCTTCTTATTTTTATAGCGTCTCTTATGGGGGCGGCCGCTGTTTTTTTCGCAGAAAAATTTTATACACAACAAATAAATCAAAAAAGTGCGCAATTGAAAGAAGACCAGCAGGTCT